>JBHAET010000028.1:0-5609 GCA_041855705.1 Neisseriaceae bacterium | reverse complement strand
TTACGCTTCAACCGGAATGATGCCGATTTTCGCCTGCCATTGTTTCGGCGCGATGGCGTGCACGGATTTGCCGCTGGAATCCACGGCCACGGTAACGGGCATATCTTTTACTTCAAACTCATAAATCGCTTCCATACCCAATTCGGGGAAAGCCACCACTTTAGCCGCTTTGATGGCTTTGGCCACCAGATAGGCCGAACCGCCCACGGCCATCAGATACACGGCTTGGTTGTCGGCAATCGCTTTGCAGGCTTCGGCGCCGCGTTCGGATTTGCCGATCATGCCCAGCAGGCCGGTTTGTTCGAGCATCTGGCGGGTGAATTTGTCCATACGGGTGGCGGTGGTGGGGCCGGCGGGGCCGACCACTTCGTCGCGCACGGGATCAACCGGGCCGACGTAGTAAATCAGCTTGTTGGTAAAATCCACCGGCAGCGGCTCGCCTTTGTTGAGCATATCGGTCATGCGTTTGTGGGCGGCGTCGCGGCCGGTGTAGATTTTGCCGTTTAAGAGCAGCACGTCGCCCATTTTCCAGGTGGCCACTTCTTCTTTGGTGAGGTTGTTTACATCAACACGCTTGCCGTTGTCGGGGCTATAGGTGATGTCGGGCCAATCTTCAATGCTCGGCGGGTCGAGTTTTACGGGGCCGGAACCATCTAATTCAAACTCAACGTGACGGGTGGCGGCGCAGTTGGGAATCATGGCCACGGGCTTGGAAGCGGCATGGGTGGGGTAGTCGAGGATTTTTACGTCCAACACGGTGGTGAGGCCGCCCAAACCTTGCGCGCCCACGCCCAGTGCGTTCACTTTTTCAAACAGTTCCAAACGCAGCGCTTCGGTGGTGGAAAGTTCGGCGCCGGATGCGGCTTTTTCCTGTAATTCGTGAATATCGATGTGGCTCATCAGGCTTTCTTTGGCCAACAGGGCGGCTTTCTCCGGGGTGCCGCCAATGCCAATGCCCAAAATGCCGGGCGGACACCAGCCGGCGCCCATGGTGGGAATGGTTTTCAACACCCAGTCGACAATTGAGTCGGAAGGATTGAGCATGGCCAGTTTGGATTTGTTTTCCGAGCCGCCGCCCTTGGCTGCACAGGTAACTTCGACTTTGTCGCCGGCCACGATTTCCATGTGGATCACTGCCGGGGTGTTGTCCTTGGTATTCACGCGCTTGCCGGCCGGATCGGCCAAGACGGAGGCGCGCAATTTGTTGTCCGGCCAGTTGTAGGCGCGGCGCACGCCTTCGTTGACCATGTCGGCCACGCTCATGTCGGCTTCCCAGCGCACGTTCATGCCCACTTTCAGAAACACAGTGGCAATGCCGGTGTCCTGGCAGATGGGGCGGTGGCCTTCGGCACACATGCGGCTGTTAACCAGAATCTGCGTCATCGCATCTTTGGCGGCGGGGTTTTCTTCTTTCTGCCACGCTTTGTATAGGGCTTGAATGTAGTCGACGGGATGGTAATAGCTGATGAACTGGAAGGCATCGGTAATGCTTTGGATAAAGTCTTCTTGTTTGATGGTGGTCATGGTGACTTAACCTGTTGTGGTTTGTGGGTAAAGGTCTCAGGCTGCCTGAAACCGGTAACAGCCATTGTAAACACTCTGCCGCAGCCTGACCAGCCAGGGCGGTTTTGGTTTTTGCACGCGGCAGGCGTACAATACGCGCCAATCCCAATCCGCCCTGTTCCGTTTTTGTGAAAATCCTGATTTTAGGCGGCGGCCAAGTAGGCTCAACCGTAGCCCACAATCTGGCCTTGATGCCGCAAAACGACATCACCGTCATTGACTTGGACGAAACCGCCTTGCAACACCTCAACAGCAAGCTGGACGTGCAAACCGTGCATGGCAATGCCGCTTCGCCGGAAATTCTGGCCCTGGCCGGTGCCGCCGATGCCGATTTGCTGCTGGCGCTGACCCGCAGCGACGAAACCAATCTGGTGGCCTGCCGCATGGCCGCATCAATGTTCAATGTGCCCAACCGGCTGGCGCGGATACGGCGCAGCGAATACCTGGAATACGACATCCACCACCCGGACTGGCCCAGCAGTCTGGATTTGTTTGACATCACCGAATCGATCAGCCCGGAGCGGCTGGTGACCGAACAGGTCATCAGCCTGCTGCGCCACACCAGCGCCCTGCAGGTACTGCATTTTGCCGACGACCGAGTGCGGATGGTGGTGGTGCGCGCACAAAAAGGCGGCCTGCTGGTGGGCAAGCCGCTGTCGGAAATCAATGCCCATTTGCCCGAAGGCATTGATTGCCAGATCAGCGCCATTTACCGCAACAACCGCCTGATCGTGCCGCATGCCGGCACGGTGCTGATTGAGGGCGACGAGGTGTTTTTTCTGGCCGCCAGCGCCCATGTACCGACCATCATGCGCGAAATGCGCCCGCACGAGCAGCGCACGCGGCGGGTGATGATTGCCGGCGGCGGCCACATCGGTTACCGGGTAGCCAAGCAGCTGGAGCAGGAATTCGACATCAAAATCATCGAACTGAACCGCAACCGCGCCGAATGGCTGGCCGAAAACCTGGACACGGCCCTGGTGCTCAACGGCACCGCCACCGATGAAGCACTGATGGAGCACGAGTACATCGACGAAATCGACGTATTCTGCGCGCTGACCAATGATGACGAAGACAACATCATGTCCAGCCTGCTGGCCAAAAACCTGGGGGCCAAACGGGTAATGGCCATCATCAACCGCTCGCGCTATGTGGATTTGCTGGAAGGCAACACCATCGACATTGTGATCTCCCCGCACCTGATCACCATCGGCTCGATTCTGGCTCATGTGCGCCTGGGCGATGTGGTGGCGGTGCATCCGGTACGCCGCGGCAATGCCGAGGCCATTGAAGTGGTGATTCACGGTGACAAAAACACCTCGCAACTGGTGGGCCGCACCACCAGTCAGATCAAACTGCCGCCAGGCTGTTATTTTGCCGCCATCGTGCGCGATGACGAAGTGATCATGGGCCACAAGGACGTGGTATTGGCCGATGGTGACCACCTGATTTTCTTTGTCGCCCGCCGCCGGGTGGTGCACGAACTGGAAAAACTGATCCAGGTGAAAATCGGCTTTTTTGCCTGATGCCGCCCTTCTGGCAGCTTGCCACACCCGTTGCCCAAACATAGCCCTTAGCCCTGCCCATGTACAAACTGCTGCCCATTGTCCACGTGGTCGCCAAAACCGGCCTGCTGTTCGCCCTGCTGCTGCTAGCGCCCACCGTGGTGTCGCTGCTGTATCTGGACGATGCCCTTAGCGCCTTTGCCGCCACTGCGGTGCTGACCCTGTCACTGTCGGCCGCCACCTGGCTCGCCACCCTGCGCTACCAGCGCGAATTGCGGGTCCGCGACGGTTTTACCCTGGTGTTTTTGCTGTGGGTAGGTTTTGCCTGTGTCGCTGCCCTGCCGTTTTACATCCATTTGCCCGGCTTGAGCTTCACCGACGCCTTTTTCGAAGCCATTTCCGGCCTCACCACCACCGGCGCCACCGTGTTCAGCGATCTGGACACCCTGGCGCCCTCGCTCAATTTCTGGCGCCACATGCTCAACTGGTTGGGCGGCATGGGCATCATCGTGCTGGCGGTGGCCATTTTGCCGATGCTGGGTGTCGGTGGCACCCAGCTGTTCAAGGCCGAAATTCCGGGCATCAACAAAGACAGCAAAATGGCGCCGCGCATTTCGCAAACCGCCAAAAACCTGTGGCAAATCTATTTGCTGTTCACCCTCATCACCCTGCTGGCATTGCACTGGGCCGGCATGAACTGGTTTGATGCGCTGTGCCACGCCCTGTCCGGCATTTCGCTGGGCGGCTTTTCCACCCACGACAACAGCATTGCCCACTTCAACTCGGTGACGATTGAACTTGTGCTCACCGCCGCCACCATCATCGGCGCCATCAATTTCACCAGCCATTTTTACGCCTTCCGCCAGCGCAGCCTGCGCCATTACTGGCAAGACGAAGAATTCCGGGTGCTGGTCTGCCTGCTGTTGGGCAGCATTGTTGCCGCCAGCCTTTACCTGTGGTGGAAGCAGTATTACACCAGCCTGGCCGATGCCTTGCGCTTTGTCAGCTTCAACTTTGTTTCCATCGGCCTGGCCAACGGCTATGCCAATGCCGACTTTGCCAAATGGCCGCTGCTGGTTTCGCTGTGGATGTATTTTTTGGCCAATATTGCCGCCAATGCCGGCTCCACGGGTGGCGGGATCAAAACCATTCGTGCTATTGTATTGTTCAAATTCAGCCTGCGCGAAATGATGCTGCTGCTGCACCCGAATGCGGTGCGCACCGTCAAGGTCAACGGCAACCGCATTCCCGAGCGGATGGCGCTCACCGTGCTGGCTTTTGTGTTTGTTTACTTCATGACCGTGGTGCTGTTCACCTTCCTGATGATGGCCTCCGGTCTGGATTTTATTTCCGCCCTCACCGCCATCATCGCCTGCATCACCAATGCCGGCCCCGGTTTGGGCGCTGTCGGCCCTGCCGGCAGCTACGCCCTGCTGTCCGATACCCAGAAATGGCTGTGTACCTGGGTCATGCTGCTCGGACGGCTGGAAATTTTTACCGTATTCATCCTGTTTACACCGGCCTATTGGCGCAAATAATGCCGGCACCCCGATTGACGCGAAAGAAGAACCATCCATGACACACCGACATTCCCTGTTTGCCCGCAGCCTGCTGGCCACTGCACTGGCCGCACTGGCCGCCTGTTCCAGCCCGGTGGAAACTCCGGTGGAACCGGGGGGGCAGGCGCCGTCCGGCGGGGTACTGCCCGGTACCCGCAGCGCCGAAAACCCGGCACAAGTGATCCAGAATTACCAGTGGTACCAAACCGTGCTGGAGGCACTGAAACGGCAGGACGATGTGCAAGCGGCCCAGTTTTTAAGCCAGCAGCCACCCAGTGCCATGACCGACACCGTGCGCAACCAGTGGCTGAAAAATCTGGGCAAACGCGGCCAATGGGCCCTGTTCGAACAGCAATACCGCCAGCTTGAGGCCGACAGCCGCGATCAGGAAACCCGCTGCTATGCGGCGGCGGCCGGCATTGATGCCAGCGCCGTTGCCGCCGCCGAACTGGTGCGTGAACTTGGCCGTCTGCCGGAAGGCTGCAATGTCTATCTCAACCAGCAAGCGGCTGCCGGCCGCCTGAATGCCGGGGACGCCTGGCGGCGGGTACGCGGCCTGCTCAGCAACAACCAGCTGACCGACGCCCGCAATCTGGCCGCCGCCCTGGGCAGTCCGCTGGGCAGCGGCGGCCAGGGTGCGCAGGAACAACAACTGCTGGGCGTCATCAGCAGCGACGGCCGCAAGGCGGCCGACATTGCCGCCCGCATCGACGCCCTCTCCGGCAGCCTGACGGCGGAACAAACCGGTTTTGCCTGGGCGGTGGCCGGCCACTACCAAGCGCTCAACCAGAACATGGACACCGCACTGGCCTATTTTGACCGCGCCGACCGCCGCCAGCTGGGCCAGGAACACTGGGAATGGTATGCCCGCGCCGCCCTGCGCGGTCAGCGTTGGCAGAAACTGGCCGACATCATCCGGGCCATGCCGCCCAAATTGCAGGCCGATCCGGCTTGGCAATACTGGCTGGGGCGCAGCCTGAGT
>JBHAET010000027.1:0-2513 GCA_041855705.1 Neisseriaceae bacterium | reverse complement strand
GATGAAGAAAAACAGGTAAATCGCGCCAATGCCGGAGACCACGCCTTCGGCCATTTTGTCCTGCATCGCGTCAAACCCCTGGCCCTTGAACTTGCCGTAGGCCAGCAGGCCGCACAGCACCAGGATGATGGAAATGTGCGGCACCCAGCCGAAACCGATCATGGTGACGCCCATCACCGCCACAATGGCGAGGGCAATCGGCAAGGCCTCACGCGGGCTCATGTTGATCAATGCTTGTTTCATGATGTGTTCTTCCTCTGTATCGCGGCTTGGGCCGTCTGTTGTGTGTGTGTGTGTTGGGTGTGGGTCCGAACGCTCAATAGCGTGTGTTGACCCGGTTGATGATGGTGCCAAAAATGTTGTTGCCTGCCGGATCGCGCATTTCAATCGCCACCACATCGCCATGGTTCATGAACGGTGTTTGCGGCTTTCCGCCCTCGATGGTTTCGTACATCCGCACTTCGGCCAGGCAGCAATAGCCCACGCCACCGTGTGCCACCGACGAGCCGTAAAGGTTGTCCTGCTTGTTGGACACGGTGCCCGATCCGACAATGGTGCCAGCGGCCACATCGCGGGTTTTGGTGATGTGGGCAAGCAGCTGGCCGAAGTTGAAGGTCATGTCCTGGCCGGCATTGGGGTAGCCGAACAATTGGTCGTTCAGCGTCACCCGCAGCGGCAGGTGCACTTTGGCGTCCTGCCAGGCATCGCCCAATTCGTCGGGGGTAACCGCCACCGGGCTGAAGGCGCTGGCCGGTTTGCTTTGGAAAAAGCCGAAGCCCTTGGCCAGTTCATCGGGAATCAGGCCGCGCAATGACACATCGTTGACCAGCATCACCAAGCGGATGGCTTGGGCGGCTTCTTCGGGGGTGGCGCCCTGTTTCAAGTCGCCGCTCACCACCACCACTTCGGCTTCAAAGTCGATGCCCCATTCGGGCCGGGCCAAAATCTCGTCGCGCGGGCCGATAAAGCTGTCGGAACCGCCCTGGTACATCAAGGGATCGTGGTAAAACGAAGCCGGCACTTCCGAGTTGCGCGCCTTGCGCACCAGTTCCACATGGTTCAGATAGGCCGAGCCGTCCGCCCACTGGTAGGCGCGCGGCAGCGGCGAATGGCATTGTTCGGGATCAAACGGCTCACCCTTGCCGCCATCGGCGTTCAGTTCGTCATACAGGGCTTTCAGGCAGCCTTCGGCGTTTTCCCAATCGTCCAAAGCGGCTTGCAGGGTGGTGATTGCGGGCAGCGCGTAACGGCTCAGATCGCGGCTCACCACCGCCAAGCGGCCGTCGCGGCCGCCTTGTTTCAAGCTGGCTAGTTTCATGCGGGTTCCTTTAATGTGTGTGATGAAAAACAGGCGTCCGGCGCCGACGGCCGTTTATTCCTGAATCTGCCGGCGGTTGACCGTGTAGGTCACCGACAAAACGGTTTGTTGCTCATCGTCATCGACTTTGGCGTCGTAAATGTGATCGCTCACGTTGCGCAACACACGGTAATACTGAATCTTGCGCCCGTTTTCATAGCCGACCCCGGTGTACTCGGTAAAGGGCTGCGAATATTTGGTGTCGATAAAACGGTAGATCATTTTGCCATCGCCGTCGCGGGCGCTGCCGGTCGGCCGGCCGTAGGCGGCAATCAGTTTTTGCAGCGGCTTGCCTTCATACATGACGTTGTAGAACGGCTGGCGCATGGCCTCTTCCATCGAGGCACAACCCGTCACGCTGGTCGCAATCAGTACCGCCGCCAACAGGCTGCGACGGCAGGCGTTGCCGGTGCATTCAGGCAGCCTGCCACCGTCCCCGATTTTACACTTCCGGCGGCTCGCTGCCGTCGTGGATCCAGCGGGCGTGCTGCGGAGCGCGCTTGGTTGCGGCCCATTCGTTGAGCATTGCCCATTTCACCTGATCCAGTGCGCGGTTCATTTTCGGCGTGGACACTTCGCAGGCCAATTCGATGCGGTGGCCGTTGGGATCGAAGAAATAAATCGAGTGAAACAGGGTGTGGTTGACCGGGCCCAACACATCGACACCGCCGGCCGTCAGCCGCTCTTTGGTTTGCAGCAGCGTTTCCATGCTGTCCACTTTCAATGCCAGATGCTGGGTCCAGGCCGGCGTATTGGGATCGCGCCCCATTTCCGGCCGGGTCGGCAACTCGAAAAAAGCCAGAATATTGCCGCCGCCGGCATCCAGAAAAACATGCATATAGGGATCAGGCTCGCCGGTAGACGGCACTTTGTCTTCGGCAATCGCCAACACAAAATCCATCTGCAGATGCTTTTGGTACCATTCAACGGTTTCTTTGGCATCCTTGCAGCGGTAAGCCACATGGTGCACGCCTTGGGTCAACGACATTGCGCTCCTCCTCACATACCGGGTTCAGGCAGCCGCAGCCAGGCTGCCTGAAAACCATTACTCGACCGCCAACGCCCCGCGGCGGATCTGGTCGCGCTCCAGCGACTCGAACAAGGCCTTGAAATTGCCTTCGCCAAAGCCTTCGCGGTAATCGCCCTTGCGCTGGAT
>JBHAET010000026.1:0-3086 GCA_041855705.1 Neisseriaceae bacterium | reverse complement strand
TGCCGCCCGTCTGCTGGCGCAATACCCGGCATTGCCGCATTACCCGCAGGCCGATGGACGGGTGAAGCTGGCGGCCGGCTGGCTGATTGACCAGTGCGGTTTGAAAGGCTTTGCCATCGGCGGTGCCGCCGTGCACGCGCAACAGGCCCTGGTGCTGGTCAATCGCGGCGGCGCCACGGCGGCCGATGTGGCGGCACTGGCCCGGCATGTGGCCGCTTGCGTGCAGCAGCGCTTTGCGGTGGCACTGGCTTCGGAGCCGGTTTGGCTGCCGGGCCCGGCTGCGGTATGATGCGGGCTTGCCGGTGGCCCGCACCGGTACGGCATGAAGACCAACCATTACCATCCGTCATCGGTTTGCGCACCCCCGTCACCGGCCCGGCAGGCACGCGGTGCGGCGGGCAGGCCGACATGGCACACACATCCGGCACACAGCCGGCAGCAAAGGAGTTAGCGCATGGCCAGAGAAAGCCGTCCGAATACCTATAACCGCATTGTCGAGGGCAGTCTGGTGTTGTTCAACGACGAAGGCGAGCGCAACATCAGCACCAACCACATTGCCGCCTATCTGGGCATCAGTCCCGGCAACCTGTATTACCATTTTCGCAATAAAGACGAAATCATCATCCAGTTGTTCAAGCGTTACAGCCAGGAGTTGCTTGACTGCCTGCGCCAGAGCGCATTGCCGCAGGACGTGTCGGCGATGTGCCAATACATGTTCGGCGTGTACGATGTGCTGTGGCGTTACCGTTTCCTGTTCCGCGATGTCAACGGCCTGTTGTCGCGCAGCTCCGAACTGCTGGGCGAACACAACCAGTTTACCCGCGCCAAGGTGTCGCCGCTGCTGCTCAAGCTGTTGTCGGAATTGAACGACTCCGGCCTGATCAAGGCCGACGAACAGGCGCGGCAGGAGCTGGCGCTCAATATCTGGCTGATCACCAAATACTGGTTCGATTTCGACAGTTCGATCCACGAACACAAACTGACCGAAGCCTCCAAAAGCCGGGGCATCCGGCAAACCCTGAGCCTGCTGCGCCCGTATGTCGCGGCGGCCCACTATGACGCATTCGACCGCATGATGGCCGAATTGCCCCGCGAGACCTGAAAGGAAACACAATGAGCACCACGTTTGCGGTGGCCCGCAGCCACGACAACCGCCCCCTGGACCTGGTCGGCAAAATGGCCAACCGCCACGGCCTGATTGCCGGTGCCACCGGTACCGGCAAAACCGTGACCTTGCGCCGCATGGCCGAAGCCTTTAGCGAGGGCGGAGTGCCGGTGTTCCTGGTGGACGTGAAAGGCGATTTGTCCGGCATCGGCAAGCCGGGCACGGCCGGCGGCAAAATCGGTGAGCGCATGGCGCAGATGGGGCTGCCTGAAGACTGGCTGCACGGATTTCCGTTGCGCTTTTGGGATGTGTTTGGCGAAGCGGGCATTCCGTTGCGGGTCACCATTTCCGATATGGGGCCGATGCTGTTGGCGCGGCTGATGAACCTCAACGAAACCCAGGAGGGCCTGCTCAATGTGGTGTTCCGGGTAGCCGATGACAACGGCTGGCATTTGCTCGATTTGAAAGATTTGCGCGGCCTGCTGCAGCATGTGGCCGACAATGCCGCCGCCTACCGCAACCGTTATGGCAATGTGTCGGCGGCCAGTGTCGGCGCGGTGCAGCGCCAATTGCTGGTGTTGGAAAACGAAGGCGCCGAACGCCTGTTTGGCGAGCCGGAGCTGGATTTGCAGGACTGGCTGCAAACCGATGGCGGCCGCGGCGTGATCAATGTGCTGCATGCCGAAAAACTGATGCGCAGCCCGCGCATGTACAGTGCGTTTTTGCTGTGGATGCTGGCGCAACTGTTCCAGACGCTGCCTGAAGTCGGTGATGCGGAACGGCCCAAGCTGGTGCTGTTCTTCGATGAGGCCCACCTGCTGTTCGACAATGCGGCCGACGCCTTGCTGCAACAGGTGGAGCAGGTGGTGCGCCTGATCCGTTCCAAAGGGGTGGGGGTGTATTTTGTCACCCAAAACCCGTTGGATTTGCCCGACAGCGTATTGGGCCAGCTGGGCAACCGCGTACAGCATGCATTGCGCGCCTTTACCCCGCGCGACCAGAAAGCGGTGCGTGCCGCGGCCGACACCTTCCGCAGCAATCCGGGACTGGATGTGGCGGCGGTGATCAGCGAATTGGGTGTGGGCGAGGCACTGGTGTCGTTTTTGGACGAAAAAGGCATGCCGCAGCCGGTGGAACGGGCCTGGATTCTGCCGCCGCAATCAGACCTGACGCCGTTGGATGCGGCCACCCGCCAGGCGCAAATTGAGGGGGATGTGTTGTATCGTCATTACCGCGATGCGGTGGACAATTTCTCCGCCTACGAAGCCTTGCAGCAGCAGGCGGCGCAACAGGCACAGCAGGCGGCTGCGGATGAGGCGGCCAAAACCGAAGCCGCCCGACAGGCATCGTCACCCCGGAAAGAAGACGCGCAGGAAGAGGGTGGTTTGCTGAGCGGTTTTCTCGGCGGCCTGTTTGGCAGCCGCAAAAAAGCCAACCAGGGATTGGCCGACGACTTGGCGCACCAAGTGGGCAAGCGCATCAACACCCAGCTGACCAACAGCATCGGCAAGGCGATTACCCGCGGCATTTTGGGTGCCATCAGCAAGAAATAGGCTGGGTGGGGCGGTGCCGGCTGCGGTCGCAGTCTGGGCATCCGGCCCCAACCGATGTGTTGCCGACCATGTCGTCACGGTTGTGACACCGGCTGGACACGCTGTCCGAAACACCATCAGGAAATTGGCCGCCGTGCATTTTTCCTGATTTTTTTGTATTCAAGAAACTTGTATCATGCCTTGGATCAGGCCTTTGCAAAATCCCCAGATGCGGATGCTGTTCAAGGCGTAATTATCACGGTTTTCAGGCAGCCTAGAAGGCTGCCTGAAAACCGTGCAATCATTGTCCGGCGGGTGCTGACGGTTGTGGTGCCGGCAGCAGGTCGCGCAGAGCATGGTGCAGCTGCCGGCCAAATGCGCTGTCCGGATCCGGCCGGTTCTGGTAGGAAACCTTGGCATACTTGATGATGCCCCGGTAGCTGGTGATC
>JBHAET010000025.1:0-3394 GCA_041855705.1 Neisseriaceae bacterium | reverse complement strand
TGCTGCTGGACGAGCCCTTCAACGCGGTGGATGCCAAAACCACCTACGCCTTGCTGGAAGTTTTGCGCCAATACCATAGCCAGCACCGCTGCACGGTGGTGGCGGTACTGCACGACTACGAACAGGTTCGTGCCTACTTTCCGAACACCTTGTTGCTGGCGCGCGAAAAAATCGGTGCCGGCCGCACCGAACAAATCCTGACCGAAACCCTGCTGCAACAGGCCAATGCCGCCATGCAGCAGCACGACAGCCAGCAATGGTGTGCTGCCTGATGCCCGCTCCCTTCCCGCTTTCCCTGGTTTGAACTTATGTCTGTTGATTACTGGTTGATCGAGCCGTTTGCCGAATTCGATTTCATGCGCTACGCCCTGGCCTCGATTGTGTTTCTGGCCCTGTCTGCCGCGCCGGTGGGCGTGTTTCTGATGATGCGCCGCATGAGCCTGATTGGCGACGCCCTCGGCCATGCGGTGCTGCCGGGCGCCGCCGTTGGCTACATGCTGGCCGGCCTGAGCCTGCCGGCGATGAGCGTGGGCGGTTTTGTTGCCGGGGTGCTGATGGCGCTGCTGGCCGGCCTGGCCAGCCGCTTCAGCAATTTGCAGGAAGACGCCAATTTTGCCGCCTTCTACCTGACCTGTTTGGCAGTGGGAGTGGTGCTGGTCAGCCGCAGCGGCAGCAGTGTCGACCTGTTGCACCTCTTGTTCGGCTCCGTGCTGGCGGTGGACTTGCCGGCCCTCACCCTGGTGGCGGCGGTCAGCAGCCTCACCGTACTGGTTTTGGCCCTGATCTACCGGCCATTGCTGCTGGAAAGCATTGATCCACTGTTCCTGAAATCGGTGGGTGGCCGCGGCGGGCTGTGGCACGGCATTTTCCTGATTCTGGTGGTGCTCAATCTGGTGGCCGGCTTCCAGGCACTGGGCACCCTGATGTCGGTGGGTCTGATGATGCTGCCGGCCATCAGCGCCCGCCTGTGGTGCCGGCGCATGGGCAGCCTGCTGCTCTGCGCGGTGCTGCTGGCCATCGGCTGCGGCATCGTCGGCCTGCTGCTGTCTTATTATGTGGAAATTCCCTCTGGCCCGGCCATCATTCTGTGCTGCGGCACCGTTTACCTGCTGTCGCTGCTGTGCGGCCGGGAAGGCGGACTGCTGCCCAAATGGCTGCGCCGCGGCCGCCATCACACCGCCTGAAGTTTCTGCTTCAAGCGGCCCGCCTGATTGGCGGGCCGCTTCAGTCTTCCACCGGTTCAGTCTTCCACCGGCTTTTCGGCCGCCACCTGCTCAATCAGGCTGGTCAGGCTCATGCCGCGGGCCAGTGAGTCGTCGTATTTGAAATGCAGCTCGGGAATTTTGAACAACTTGATGCGGCGGGCCAATTCGCTGCGCAAATGGCCGCGGGCATGCGCCAGCGCTTCGGCAGTCACGTCCCGGGTGGCGTCATCCAGCACCGTGTAATACACGGTGGCGTGACTGTAATCGCGGGTCACCTCCACCTCGTTGATGGTGATGAAACCGGCGCGCGGATCTTTCAGACCGGTACGGGTCAGCTCGGCCAATTCGCGCATAATCTGTTCCTTAACCCGGTCCTGGCGGGCATAACCACGTTGCGGTTTACGCATAATCGCTCCAAAAAATGACAACAGCCCGATTCAAACTTCTGATGGGTGCGGCGGTATGACCGGCAAATACGGTGCCACCGCCTGCCGCAGCAAGCTAACCAGCTCGGGATCCATATAACGATAATCGTCGGCAATATCCAGCACCTGAATCGCCTTGTGTTGCAAGGCCCGTGGAAACATCGCCCGCAAGCGCTGTTTGTGCTTGTGCTCCATCACCAAAATGCAGTCGGCCCACAACACATCCTCCAGCCGCACCGTACGCCGTGCATTCGGACTGGTGCCGGCGGAACGCACCAGCACACCCGGCTGGCGGCGGAATACCGCCTCTGCCGTCGGGCTGCGCCACTGGTTGCGGCTGCAAACAAACAACAGTTTTTGTGGGGGCTGATGCAGGCGGTTGCCGATTGGATGATGATTCATAACCGATACTCAGATTGAGACCTTTGCAAAATACCCATCTGCGGCGAATTTCTGCGTTGTCAGTTTATACCCTATATAGGGTACTGCTCGCTCGTTTGCCTAACGATATATTATGTCTGCATTCCCTACGGTCACTGTGCTGCTACGCCTCGAACTTCATCCACACTTGGATATTTTGCAAAGGTCTCCGATTGTGCTCATCGCCATCGGCAGCAACAGTGTTCAGGCAGCCTGCCGACTGCTCGGGCTGCCTGAAACCGGGTGTGCGGTCAGCTGTAGGTTGGCCGGCTTGACGGACCAGCCCTGCTTTGCAAATGCTTGCCGGCATTGGGCTGCTTGCCGTACCGGTCAGACATGGCCGACAACACACATCACTGCCGCAAAAGCCGTTGGGCACAGACGGTAACCTATTCAAACCATTCAGCCCAAGATAACGGGGATCGGACAGGATATGGGCAGGCCAATTGCCGCGCACGGCGCATTTTCTCGCTGCGCAGGCACATCAGACCCCAGTCTTTTTCCAGGCACCGCCATTCGCGGTTTTGTTTGCGATACGCGGGTTTGGTTTGATGAGAAGGTTTTTGTTGCTGGCTGCGCCGCCAGGCACGGCCACGTTGAACGGGTTCGGTTGGCATGGATACATCTTTCTGTGTTGCCGCCACCGGCCGCTCGGCCGGGGCTGTGGGTGAAAACGGGTTCAGCAGCCGCGGTTTCACAGCATCAGCAAAGACATCCTCAAAAGCGCCGCCATTATAAGGTAAATCGGTCATCACGAAAACCAAAAGGCTGTGGCTTTTGGATGATCGCCATCCAGAATAATATCGTCTCAATCAAAACAACCAGAATTACTTGATGAAACCTTTGCCCCCAGATGTGGATGCCGTTCAAGGGATAAACCACGCTGCGATCGCAGACAGATCAAGTACAAGGCTAAGCAAGTAATCAGTACCCTAAAAGGTATCAATTGATAACGCAGAAATACACCGCAGATAGCAGTTTTGCAAAGGTCTCAATCTATGCAAGCGCAATTTATACTTCAAAACCTGCCAAACAAATAAACCAAGCCGTCGGGTAAGGCATTTTGCCAAATGGCATAATCATGGCCGCCGCTGTATTCCCGGTAGACGGCATCAAGCCCTTGTGCAGACAATATATTGGCCAAACGGCGGCTGCCGGCGGCGATAAACCAACGCTGCGGCGGCATTTTTTGCACGGCGATTTGGTCGGTCAGCTTTTGCCCGCCGTCGTTTTTGTGCCAAAACGAGCCGGAAAGCGGTATGGCGTTGCCGAAGGTTTCCGGTCGGCGGTAGACCGCATAAGCAGCAGCCAATCCGCCGTAGCTGCTGCCGGAAACAACCGTAT
>JBHAET010000024.1:0-10301 GCA_041855705.1 Neisseriaceae bacterium | reverse complement strand
GCTGGCGCCGATGGCCAGACGCAGCTGATTGCAGCTGCCCATCGCTGTGTACCAGCCAATGCCGACTGCTTTGTCTGGCTGGCCGGCGAAGCACACCTGGTTGCCGCCCTGCGCCATTTGGCGCGCCAGCAATGGCAAATCCCGCGAACGCGCTGTTATGCCGTGCCCTACTGGCATATCGGACAAGCTGAAGAAACCTACCATCAAAACCGCCATGTTTTTATGGACAGTGATGCCGAACTGCCGCTCAACACAAGCAATTGATTGATGCCGCGTCACAAATAGAGACCGGTAAAAATTTTGTCATGCAATATTTTACATCTATATTAAAGATAATTATTATCATTTGCTTTATTTATCCAGACCACTTTCTGTAATAACAAGGATAACGAATCATGAAATTTTGTACCATGTCATCATGTGCGGCCTTCAGCCTATTGCTGGCCGCCTGCCATCCCACCGACACCCAATCCGCTGCCTCAGCACCCGCAACCTCGGCAGCTGCTCCCCAGTCCAGTACCGAGCACATCACTGTCACCACCGCCCGTGGCGAAGTCAGTGTACCGCGCAATCCGCAACGGGTGGCGGTATACGATTGGGGCATGCTGGATACACTGACCCGGCTGGGCGTTGATGTGGGTGCGGTCACCGACGATACCCGTCTGCCCTATCTGCAGGCGGCCATGGCCGGCAAGGTCAAAGTAGGTACCCTGTTTGAGCCCAATTATGAAGCCCTCCACGCCTACCAGCCACAACTGATTATTACCGGCTCGCGCACGGCCAAGGCTTACGATGAACTGAGCAAACTGGCACCCACCATTGAAATGACGGTCCAAACCGAAAATATGCTGGCCAATGCCCAACAACGCATCAACACCTTCGGTGAAATCTTTGGCAAGCAGGCCGAAGCGGCAGCCCTGAATCAAGAGATTGAACAATCTTTTGCCACTGCCCGTACTGCGGCTGCCGGCAAGGGCAAGGGTTTGGTGCTGCTGGTCAATGGCGGCAAACTGGCGGCCTTTGGCCCGTCTTCACGTTTGGGCGGCTGGATTCACAAAGACATCGGCGTGCCGGCAGTGGATGCCGAAATCAAAGAAGGCAGCCATGGGCAACCGGTATCATTCGAGTATTTGAAACAGCAAAATCCGGACTGGCTGTTTGTGCTTGACCGCAGTGCCGCCATCGGCGCCGAGGGGCAGGCTGCCCGTGAGGTACTGGACAATCCGTTGGTACACACCACCACTGCCTGGCAGAAAAAACAGGTGGTCTATCTGCTGCCGGAAACCTATTTAGCCGCCGGCGGCGCCCAGGAACTGCTCAATGCCACCCGGCAGCTGACCGAAGCATTCAATGCAGCCCAGCCCTAGGGCGTGTAGTCAGAATGCTTGTGAAGCGGTTTTTTGAGGAAAAATCCGCAGATGCCGGGCAAAAAGCACAGCATGATTGGATATCTTGCGCGCATTTTGAACGCCGAAGGTGCGGATTTTAACCAAAAATACCGCAGCAACGCTTGCTGACTACACGACCTAAAACATAGCACAATACCCCGTGGCGTGTTGGAACAGCTGGCCGATGGCGTCCGGCACCATCCGGTACTTTTTTGGCTACCCGTCCGACCATTCTGGCCAAGGCTGCCTGAAATGGCTTTCAGGCAGCCTTGGGGCTGTTGATAATTGACCCAGGGCGTGTAATCAGATGGCTTGTGAAGCGGTTTTTTGAGGGAAAGTCCGCAGATGCCAGGCAAAAAGCACAGCAAGATTGGACATCTTGCGCGCATTTTGAACGCCGCTGGTGCGGATTTTAACCAAAAATACCGCAGCAACGCGGTCGACTACACGACCTAGTTGTCAACAGAACCTAGTGCCTGCATTCCAACATCAACCAATCCACCATGTCATCCAAACCCATTTTGTTCAATCTGTACAGCGCGCTGATCTTATTGCTGTTGCTGTTTATCAGCATGTCGGTTGGTGTGGCTGACTTCAGCTGGCTGCAACTGTGGCCGCTGTCGGACAGCAGTCAGTTGCTGTTGAGCAGCCGGCTGCCGCGCACCCTGGCCTTGGTTTTAACCGGATCATCAATGGCAGTGGCCGGTTTGATCATCCAAATTCTGATGAAAAACCGCTTTATCGAACCGGGCATGGTGGGCGCCAGCCAAAGCGCCATGCTGGCCCTGCTGCTAATGGCATTGTATTTTCCCGCCACCGCCTTGTTGTGGAAAATGTCGGTAGCCGCTGCGGCCGCCTTGAGCGGCATGCTGGTGTTCATGTTGTTGATCAGCCGATTGCCACCCACCGCCCAGCTGATGGTGCCCTTGGTGGGCATTGTGTTCGGCAGCGTCATCGAATCGGCTGCGGTATTCATCGCCTACGAAACCGACATGCTGCAAATGCTGGGTGTTTGGCAATTGGGGGATTTTTCCGGCGTCTTGCAAGGCCGCTATGAGCTGCTGTGGCTCACCGGTCTGATGGCACTGGCCGCCTACCGAATGGCCGACCAGCTGACCATTGCCGGTCTGGGCGATACTGTGAGCACCAATCTGGGGCTCAATCGCCGGACCGTTTTGTGGACCGGTCTGGTGATGGTCGCATTGATCACGTCTTTGGTGATGATCACGGTGGGCAATATTCCGTTTATTGGCCTGGTGGTACCCAATATTGTTTCCCGACTAATGGGTGACAAGCTGCGCAGCAGCCTGCCGGCAGTGGCACTGTTGGGTGCCTCGGCAGTTTTGCTGTGCGACATTATCGGCCGCCTGGTGCGTTTTCCGTTTGAAATGCCGGTCGCCACCATCTTCGGTATCCTCGGTACCGTGCTGTTTCTGTATTTACTGTTGAGGACACCGTCACATGCTGCCTGAAAACACACCGCCGTTTCTGGGTGGCAGCCGCCTGCCGCTGGTGATTGCCAGTCTGTTGCTATTGGTGCTATGCCTGCTGTTTCTCACCGTCAATGTCCAGGGCGGGTGGCATTTTGTTTTGCCGCTACGGGCCGGCAAACTGGCCGCCCTGCTGCTGGTGGCCTATGCGGTTGGAGCCTCTACCCTGCTGTTCCAAACCCTGACCCACAACCCAATTCTCACGCCTTCACTGCTCGGCTTTGAATCACTGTACCTGTTTTTGCAAACTCTGCTGCTGGCCTTGCTGGGCGGCATCGGTTATAGCCAACTGCCGGCCTTGGGCAAATTCGGCTTCGAGCTGACCGCCATGTGTACGGCAGCCCTATTGCTGTTTTACTGGCTACTGCGCCACAGTGCGCATGACCTGGCCCGCATGATTTTGATTGGGGTGATTTTCGGAATTCTGTTTCGCAGCCTGTCCGCCTTTATCCAACGTTTGATTGATCCTGAAGAATTCGCCGTGGTGCAGGCTTTCAGTTATGCCTCAGTCAACAGCATCAATCCAGGCATGTTGCTGGCAGCCGCCATCATCACCGGCATCAGCATCATATTTGTCTGGCGCGAGCGCCACCGGCTCGACTTGCATCTGCTCGGTCGCGATGCAGCCATCAACCTGGGTTTAAACCATGACCGCCACAGTCTCTGGCTGCTGTTGTGGGTGGCGGTGCTGACCGCCACCTCGGTAGCCCTGATCGGACCATTCGGACCGGTCAGCTTTTTCGGCCTCTTGGTGGTGGCTTTAAGCAATTATCTGCTCAGCAGTGTGCGCCACAGCCTGCGGCTGCCGATGGTATTCTGCTGCGCTGCCATTTTGCTGATCGGCGGCCAGATTCTGTTCGAACATGTGCTCCATATGAAATCGGCGCTCAGCGTAGTGGTCGAATTTGCCGGCGGTTTGGTATTTTTGTTCTTGATTTTGCGGAAACCACATCCATGATTCATTTGAGCGGCATTAGCCACAACATTGGCAGCAAACCGATTCTGCACGACATCAATCTGACCATTCCCGCCCACGGCATCACGGCACTGGTCGGCCCCAATGGTACCGGCAAATCCACCTTATTGTCATTGATGGCGCGACTGCAACCGCTGCAAACAGGCGAAATCCGCTATGACGACCTCAATCTGGCTTCCACGCCCTCCCACCAACTGGCCAAACGCCTATCAATTCTGACCCAGGAACACCACATCCACAGCCGTATCCGGGTCCGTGATCTGTTGCTGTTCGGCCGCTACCCCCATCATCAGGGCCGGCCACAAACCGCGGATCATGCTGTGGTTGATCAGGCTTTGCACCAATTTGAACTGGATCCGCTGGCAGAATGCTATTTGAATGAACTTTCCGGGGGACAGCGCCAGCGTGCCATGATTGCGATGGTGTTTTGCCAGGGAACCGACTACGTGTTGCTGGACGAGCCACTAAACAATCTGGACATTTACCATACCCGCAGCCTGATGCGCTTATTGTGTCGGCTCACCCACGAACACAACCGCACCACCGTGGTGGTACTGCACGACATCAACCAGGCCACCGCCTATGCCGACACCGTGATTGCCATGCAAAACGGCCGAGTGGTACTCAACGGCCCTCCCGATGCCGTGATCACACCAGCCAATCTGCAACAAGTGTTCGGCATTGAGGCCGATGTTCTGTCACACCGCGGCAAACCATGGGTGCTTTACCACAGATAAAGCCAAACCGAGACCTTTGTAAAACCGTCAGATGTGGATGCAGCTCAAGGCGTAGCAGCGCAACGAGCGCAGACATAACATAGAGTTAGGCAAGCGAGCGAGCAGCACACAACGCTTCAAATGCGCCGCAGATGGCAGTTTTGCAAAGGTCTCAAACCGTTATCCCGTTGCCAATCTGCTATAATAACGTCCGATTTTTCGGCTTTCAGGCAGCCTGGCCATTGTGGTTGGCGCTGCCTGTTGTGAATTCCTGACCCGTTCCGACACAAAGGCAGACCCCATGGCATCCCAACTGGCAAACGCCATCCGTTTTCTTTCCGCAGACGCCGTCCAAAAAGCCAATTCCGGCCATCCCGGCGCCCCGATGGGCATGGCCGAAATGGCCGAAGTTTTGTGGACAAAATTCTTAAACCACAACCCCGCCAACCCCAAGTTTTACAACCGCGACCGTTTCGTTTTGTCCAACGGCCACGCCTCGATGATTCTTTACAGCCTGCTGCACCTCACGGGCTACAACGTGTCGATTGACGATTTGAAAAACTTCCGCCAGCTGCACAGCAAAACCCCCGGTCATCCAGAATACGGCTACACCGACGGTGTGGAAACCACCACCGGCCCGCTGGGTCAGGGTATTGCCAACGCAGTGGGCATGGCGCTGGCCGAAAAAATCCTGGCGGCCGAGTTCAACCAAGACGGCCTGAATATCGTCGACCACCACACCTATGTGTTTTTGGGCGACGGCTGCCTGATGGAAGGCGTGTCGCACGAAGCCTGTTCGCTGGCCGGCACGCTGGGCTTGGGCAAGCCGATTGTTTTGTACGACGACAACAACATCTCCATCGACGGCAAAGTGGACGGCTGGTTCACCGAAAACATCCCACAACGCTTCGAAAGCTACGGCTGGCATGTGGTGCCGAACGTTAACGGCCACGACACCGCCGCCCTCGAAGCCGCCATCGGAGAAGCCAAGGCCGAAACCGGCAAACCCTCCATCATCTGCTGCAAAACCCTGATCGGCAAAGGTGCGGCCACTAAAGAAGGCAGCCACAAAACCCATGGCGCACCGTTGGGCGTGGAAGAAATCGAAGCTACCCGCAAGCATCTGGGCTGGCATTACGGCGCGTTTGAAATCCCGCAGGAAGTGTACGAGGGCTGGAACGCCAAAGAAAAAGGCGCGAAGCTGGAAGCACAATGGGATGCGCTGTTTGCCGAATATCAGGCAAAATTTCCGCAGCTGGGTGCCGAGTTTGTCCGCCGCATGGAAGGCAAACTGCCCGATCACTTCGAGGCTTATGTGGCGCGTCATTTACAAGAAGTGTGCGACAAAGCCGAAAAAATCGCCACCCGAAAAGCCAGCCAAAACAGCATCGAAATTCTGGCCAAAGTGCTGCCCGAACTGGTGGGTGGCTCGGCGGATTTAACCCCGTCCAACCTGACCGATTGGTCACAAAGCGTTGCCGTCACCCGCGAAAAAGGCGGCAACTACCTCCACTACGGCGTGCGCGAATTCGGCATGGCTGCCATCATGAACGGCATGGCGCTGCACGGTGGCGTGAAACCTTTCGGCGCCACCTTCCTGATGTTCAGCGAATACGCCCGCAACGCCCTGCGCATGGCTGCGCTGATGAAAATCAACCCGATTTTCGTGTTTACCCACGACTCCATCGGCTTGGGCGAAGATGGCCCCACCCACCAGCCGGTAGAGCAAACCGCCACCCTGCGCCTGATTCCCAATATGGCCGTCTGGCGCCCCTGCGACACCGCCGAAAGTCTGGTGGCATGGGCCGAGGCCGCCAAAGCCGCCGACCATCCCAGCAGCCTGATTTTTAGCCGCCAAAACCTGCCGTTTATCCCGCGCAGCCCGGCACAGCTGGACAACATCAAGCGCGGCGCTTATGTGATCAGCGAAGCCAAAGAGGGCGCAGCGCAGGTGGTGATTATCGCGACAGGCTCCGAAGTCGAGCTGGCTTTGAAGGCACAAACCGTGCTGGCCGAGCAGGGCGTGTTGGTGAATGTGGTGTCCATGCCTTCGAGTAATGTGTTCGACCGGCAGGATGCCGCCTACCGCAACAGCGTATTGCCGGCCAATCTGCCCAAAGTGGCGATCGAAGCAGGTGTGAGCGACGGTTGGTACAAATACGTCGGCTTGGACGGCAAAATCATCGGCCTCGATCGCTTCGGTGAATCCGCCCCCGCCGAACAGCTGTTCCAAGAATTCGGCTTTACTGTGGACAACGTGGTCAATACCGTGAAAGCGGTATTGGCTTGAACGCCTTCCTTGCCATCAGCAGGCTGCCTGAAATCGGTCTGGTTGCAGGCAACCACAGGAGACTGAAATGAATTTTGCTTACTGGTGCATCCTGCTGGCCGCCCTCTTGCCTTGGCTGTGTGCCGCCTATGCCAAACACAGCGCCGGCTTTCGCAGTCGCGACAACCACAACCCGCGTGCGTTTCTGGCACAAGCCCACGGTGCGGCGGCGCGAGCCAATGCGGCACAACAAAACGGTTTTGAAATTTTTCCGCTGTTTGCTGCCGCAGTGCTGATCGCCCACGCTACCGGCAATGCCGACCAAAGCAGCATCAATACCTGGGCCCTGCTGTTTGTGCTCAGCCGCTGCCTGTATTGCTGGCTGTACATCAGCGACCGGCCCAGCCTGCGTTCACTGGTCTGGGGTCTGGGCCTGCTGTGCATTCTGGCTTTGTTTGCGGTGGCGGTATAAAGGCTGCGGCAACCCTGCCCAACACGGCTGCACGTCACTGGCGGAGACAGCCGCAAATTGACCCACTGCCGGCGGTATTTTGCGATGCGAAGGTCTCAGACTGGAGTGATTGAGAATGGCGAAGGCCGGCACAGCCCAAGCTTTTTCCACATCAAGAGACCTTTGCAAACCCCCATCTGCGTCGCATTTCTGCGTTGTGCGCTGCTCACTCGTTTGCCTAACTTTATGTTATGTCTGCACTCGCTGTGCTGCTACGCCTTGAACTGCATCCGCATCTGGAGGTTTTGCAAAGGTCTCATCAAGCACCCAAACAAAAACAAAACCGGCAGACCATCTCTGCCGGTTTTGTTTTTGTTTAGGATCCTAACGCTGTTGCTGCTGTCGCCACCAAGCCAATACCCCCATGGCGGCAGCCATCAGTAATTTGTGACGCCAGCGCCGCGGCCGGGTCACCGCCCGCACTGCCAGTCCGCTCAAGGGCAAATTGCCCAACAAAGACAGTGCCTGTTGCCAATCGGCCTGCCGCACCGTCTGGCGCTGCTGTTTCAGGCGCTCGGCCGTTATTTTCAAACGCACCAGCTCAGCCTGCATCTGTAACAGCTGGCGCTGTTCATCCAGCGTCGGTTTACGCCTGTTTGCCGCCATCATCCGTCTCCTTGCCTGCCAGCGGCAGCTTGCCACTTAAATAGGCCATGTCATCGGCCATCGCATCCAATGTGTCCTGCATAAACGATCCTTGCTGTTGCCACAGACGCACAACCCACCACAACAAACCGGCCATCAACAGGGTAAACCCGGCAGCCAGGCCAAAAAACACCCAAATCTTGGCCTGCGGCGTCAGCACGCTGTTCAGGCCGAACAACAGGCTGATAAAGCCGAGAAAAAACGCCACCGTAGCCACCAGCGTGGCGACAAACAAAAACACCACGCTGCGGATTTGCGCTACCGCATCCAGCCGCAGCATGCGCAGCCGCAGCCACAACAACTGGCCGCCCTGATCCAGCCACAGGCGAAACTGCTTCCATTGGTTCAGCATTACCGGCCACCCTTTCCTGATTCTCATCATGCCGTGTGAGGCCTTGGCAAAACACCCGTCAACAGTGTATTGGCAGCGTTCGAACCGCAACCGTCCGGATATTTTGCCAAGGCCTCAGCCTGCAAAAAACCGGCTGCGGCCGGCATCGACCCGCAGCCGGCCAGATAACTCAGCGACGGCAGCTGTTGCCCAGCAACACCCCCACCACCAAGCCAGCCAATGCCGCCACACCCATGGCGTAATACGGCTGTTCGTGCACCAGTTCATCAGTGCGTTCCGCAGTACGGCGTGCTTTGTCCACTACGCTGTGCTCCAAATCATGCAGCTGGGCCTTGGCTTTGTACAACTGATCCTGCACCCGCTCCTTCAATGCTTTGGCCTGATCGCTGCCGGCATCCACCGAAGACTCGTACAGGCTTTCCACTTCGCTCAATACCGAACGTACTTCTTTCATCAAAGCGGCTTTTTGTGCTTCAAAATCTTGACTCATCCTGCTGCTCCTTATCGGCTGGTTGTCCCGGCCACCACCGTGGCCGCCGGGCTAGCCGTTTGTCTTCAAACAAACAAACGGCTAGCCAGCACATCGGGCCATTTGTCTGCATTTCAAGGGTAGATGCCAAACAAAACCGCAACCCGGCCGCCTGCGACTGCCCAAATCCGTGCCGGAACAAGGCGTTTTGCCCCATCCTTATCCACATTGACAGCGTCATCAATCCTGTGCCTCTCACGCACCGAAAAACCATAGCTTGACAAAGCGATTTCGATATTAATTATATGATTTAAAAAAGATTAATTAAAAGCCTATTTTTTAAGCAACCCCAGAAAAATCCTGAACCATTCATGGTTTTCAGGCAGCACCAACAACTTACCCACAAAGTTATCCACAGATTTTGTGAACGATTTGTTAAAGCTTGTTCGACAAGGTTTTTTGTCTCCATCCTCTTCTTGCCGGCACGCTCATGACATCCATCAGCATCCCCAACCGGCAGCAGCATCCACCCTGCAGGCCATGGCCGGATGTGCTAAAATAGCCCGTTGTTATTTTCAGGCCCAAGCCCCATGACCGACGCCTTGTTTGCCAAAGAAACCATTCCGATTTCACTTGAAGAGGAAATGCGCCGCAGCTACCTCGATTACGCCATGAGCGTGATTGTCGGGCGCGCGCTGCCCGATGTGCGCGACGGCTTGAAGCCCGTGCACCGCCGCGTGCTGTATGCCATGCACGAGCTGAAAAACAACTGGAACAGTGCTTACAAGAAATCGGCCCGTATTGTCGGCGACGTGATCGGTAAATACCACCCGCACGGTGATATTGCGGTTTACGACACCATTGTGCGCATGGCGCAGGATTTTTCGCTGCGCTACATGTTGGTCGATGGCCAAGGCAATTTCGGCTCAATTGATGGCGACAACGCCGCTGCCATGCGTTACACCGAAGTGCGCATGGCGAAAATCGCCCACGAAATGCTGGCCGACATCGAAGAAGAAACCGTTAACTTCGGCCCCAACTACGACGGCAGCGAAAGCGAGCCGCTGGTATTGCCCACCCGTTTCCCCGCCTTGCTGGTTAACGGCTCTTCTGGCATCGCCGTGGGCATGGCCACCAATATCCCGCCGCACAACCTGCCCGATACCGTGGATGCCTGCCTGAAACTCTTGGCCGAGCCGCAAACCGAGATCGACGAACTCATCAACATCATCAAAGCCCCCGATTTTCCCACCGGCGCCACCATCTACGGCCTCTCCGGCGTGCGCGAAGGCTATAAAACCGGCCGTGGCCGCGTGGTGATGCGCGGCAAAACCCACATCGAGCCTATCGGCAAAAACGGCGAACGCGAAGCCATCATCATCGACGAAATCCCCTATCAGGTGAACAAAGCCCGCCTGGTGGAAAAAATCGGCGAACTGGTGCGCGACAAGGTGTTGGAAGGGATTTCCGATTTGCGCGACGAAT
>JBHAET010000023.1:0-4744 GCA_041855705.1 Neisseriaceae bacterium | reverse complement strand
ATCCCATTTCAGGCAGCCTGCTAGGGTCTGTTGACAATTAACACAACGGCGGTATTTTTGGTCAAAAATCCCCGTCTGCGGCGTTGAAAATGCTCGCAAGGTGTTCAACCTTGCTGCGCTTTTTGCCTGGCATCCGCGGTTTTTGCCTCAAAAACCGCTTCGCCGGTCAATTGTCAACAGACCCTAGGCTGCCTGAAATTGAGAGTGATACGGTTGGGCTTATTCCGCTTTGCCGTACAGTTCGGCCACCACGGAGAGCACCTGCTGGTTCTGCTCCGGTGTGCCGATGGTGATGCGCACGCACTGGTCC
Source organism: Neisseriaceae bacterium (assembly GCA_041855705.1). GTDB lineage: Bacteria > Pseudomonadota > Gammaproteobacteria > Burkholderiales > Neisseriaceae > JALJZY01. The sequence goes on along the minus strand of JBHAET010000023.1, from coordinate 4,434 downwards.
AGCAGCGGGTGGGTGCCGTGCAGGTTTTTAATCAGGATTTTGCGGGCATACAGCCGATCAAACAGCGCTTTGGCATCGGGCACGCGCAAGGTGAGGAAATTGGCTTCGCTGGCAAAATCGCGCACGGCCGGGTAGGCGTGCAGGGCGGTGCGCATGCGTTCGCGCTCGCCTTTGAGCTTGCTGATGTTTTCGTTGATGAACTGCGGGTATTGCAGGGCAAACTCGGCCGCCGCCAGACTCAGCTGGTTCATGTTGTAGGGCGGGATGATTTTCTTCAGTTCGCCAATCAGCTCCGGGGTGCCGCTGGCATAGCCGATGCGCAAGCCGGCAAAGCCGATTTTGCTCAAGGTGCGCAGCACCACCAGATTGGGGATTTTGCCGGCGTCGCCCAAAAAGCTGTCGGAAGAGAAGGCGCCGTAGGCTTCGTCCACCACCACAATGCCGGAGGCGGCGGCAATGATGGCCTCAACTTTTTCGCGGGCAAAGCGGCCGCCGGTCGGGTTGTTGGGATAAGCGATGAACACCAGTGCCGGCTGGTGGGTTTGCACCGCCGAGAGCATGGCATCCAGGTCCATGGTGAAATCTTCGCGCAACGGCACGCCCACGAATTCCAAGCCGAAAAATTCGGCATTCACGCGGTACATCACAAACGAGGGTGCCGGTGCCAGCACTTTGGCGCCGGGTTTGGACACCAGCATGGTCAGCCGTTCAATCAGCTCGTCGGAGCCATTGCCCAGCACCACTTCGGCTTCGGCGGGAATCTGGTAGGTGTCGCGCAGCACCTGCAGCAGGCCGCAGGTGGAGGGATTGGGATACAGGCGGATGGGGACTTGGGCCAGGTGTTCGCCCAGTGCTTTGCGCATGTCTTCGGGATAGTCGTAGGGACTTTCCATGGCATCGAGTTTGAGAAAGCCTGCCGGCACATCGGTTACGGCGTAGGCTTTCATGTGGCGGATGTCGGAGCGGATGGGGTCGGCGGTACTCATGATCGGCTTTCTGTTGCTGATAATGGTTCCGAATGTAGCACACTCTTTTGCCGCTGGGAAACCGGTAGCGGTGCTGCATTGCAAAACAATGACGGCGGCCGGCGGCGGTTTTGTCATCGAATTGCCATCTGCTGGTCATGGGTTTGCAACACGGGCTGGCGATAATGCGCGGCAAGCGGCGGCCCGAACGGCGGCTGCCATTCCGACCCGTGATGATAAGGATAGATGATGAAATTGCGTTTTTGCTGGCCTGCGTTGCTGACCCTGGGGGTACTGAGTGCCTGTGGCGGTGCCGATGAAGGCGGCGCCGGCGTGTCCCAGCCGGCGGCCGCATCGGCCGCGGCCGGACTGAGTCTGGAAGAACTGGTTGCCAAAGCGCGGCAGGAAGGGCGTGTCGACAGCGTGGGCATGCCCGACACCTGGGCCAACTGGCGTGAAACCTGGGCCGATTTGCAGCGTGAATACGGTTTGGCCCATCAGGATACCGATTTGAGTTCGGCGCAGGAGATCGCCAAATTTGCCGCCGAAAAAGAGAATGCCACGGCCGATATCGGTGATGTCGGTGCGCCGTTCGGGCCGGTGGCGGTGGAAAAAGGCGTGGTCCAGCCGTACAAGACCAGTTACTGGGACCAGATTCCCGATTGGGCCAAAGATGCCGAGGGCAATTGGATCATCGCCTATACCGGTACCATTGCCTTTATTGCCGACAAACAGAAGGTACCGAAAATTCCGACCAGCTGGGCCGAACTGAAGGCCTCGCCCTACAAAATTACGGTGGGCGATGTTTCCAGTGCCAACCAGGCGGTGAACGGTGTCTTGGCCGCCAATTATGCCCTGGGCGGCAATGAGGCCGATCTGGCCCCGGCCTTGGCCTATTTTGCCGATTTGGCCAAGCAAAAGCGGCTGAGCCTGGCCGATCCGTCGGTGGCCAATCTGGAAAAAGGCGAAGTGGAAGTGGCGGTGGTGTGGGATTTCAACGGCCTGAACTACCGCGACCAGATTGACCGCGAGCGGTTTGAGGTGGTGATTCCGTCCGACGGTTCGGTGACTTCCGGCTACGCCACCATCATCAATAAATACGCCAAACACCCGCATGCGGCGATGCTGACCCGCGAGTTCATCCTGTTGGATAAGGGACAGCTCAATCTGGCGCGCGGCTATGCACGGCCAATCCGTATCGAGCACCTGAGCATTCCGGCCGAAATCCAACAAAAACTGCTGCCGCAAAGCCAATACGCCAAAGCCCGTCCGGTGGCCGATGCCAAGGTGTGGGAGCAAACCGCCAAGGCACTGCCGGCCCTGTGGCAGCAGCAAGTGCTGATCCACCAGTAAATGGACCGTGCGATGAAGCAGAAAGTGATTTTGGTGATTCTGGACGGGCTGGCGGCCGATACGGCGCAGCAGTGCATGGGTTTTTTGCAGGCGCTGTGCCATGCCGGCCGCGGCCGCGGTTATGTGATGAACTGTGCGCTGCCGTCGCTGTCGCGGCCCTTGTACGAGTGCATACTCACCGGTGTGCCGCCGGTGGACAGCGGCATTTACCACAACCAGGTCAGCCGCCTGTCGTCGCAGCAGAGCATTTTCCATTATGCCCGTGCCGCCGGCAAAACCACGGCGGCGGCCTACCACTGGATCAGCGAGCTGTATAACCGCACGCCGTTTCAGGCAGCCTGCGACCGGCACACCGCCGATCCCGGGCTGACCATTCAGTACGGCCATTTTTATTACAGCGACCAGTATCCCGATTCGCATCTGTTTGACGATGCCGAACACCTGCGCCGCCGGTATGCGCCGGATTTTCTGTTGGTGCATCCGATGAACATCGACGATGCCGGCCACCGCGAGGGGCTGGACAGCAGCGCTTACCGCAATGCGGCGCGCCGGGCGGATGGTTATTTATCGGCATACCTGCCCGATTGGCTGGCGGCCGGTTATCAGGTGCTGGTGACTGCGGACCACGGCATGAACCGCGACCGCAGTCACGGCGGGGTGCTGGATTGCGAATGCCGGGTGCCGTTGTTTGTGTTCGGGTCGGCCTTTTCGCTGGCGGAGGCGGCCCCGCGGCAAACCGATTTGTGCGGCACGGTGTGCGCGCTGCTGGGGGTGGCGCACGACAAGCCGGTGTGCGGAGCCTTGATCCATGAATAGGACTGCTGTGTTGAGTGATACTCGCCGCCGCTGGCGGCTGAACCGGCAATGATGGCGGCCGGCGGGATGGGCCGATGTGCTGGCGGTGCTGCCGTTCGGCTTGCTGGTGGTGCTGTTTTTGCTGGCGCCTTTGGGTTGGGTGATGGTGCACGCGTTTCGCGATGCCGAAGGCGGCTGGAGTCTGGCCAATCTGGCGGCGGTATGGCACAACGCGTTTTACCGCCAGGCCTTGGGCCTGTCTTTGCAAATCAGCCTGTACAGCAGCGTGATCGGCCTCGTCATCGGTTTGCAGGGCGCCGTTTCGCTGTACGCGGTGCGCGACACACGACTGGGGCGGGCACTGGTGGCGCTCAACAGCCTGTTGAGCAATTTCAGTGGGGTGCCGCTGGCATTTGCGATGATGATCGTGCTGGGCAACAGCGGGGTGCTGACCTTGCTGCTGCAATCGGCCGGCTGGCAGCAGTATCTGCCGGATGCCTATGCCTACAGCGGCATTTTGATCAGCTATGTCTATTTCCAGATTCCGCTGGCGGTACTGCTGCTGTATCCGGCAATGGAAAGCCTGAAACCCGAATGGCGGGAAAATGCGGCCCTGCTGGGGGCATCCACCCTGCGTTACCGCCTGCAAATCGCCTTGCCGGTGCTGGCCCCCGCGCTGTTGGGCACGCTGGTGGTGCTGTTTGCCAATGCCCTGGGCGCGTATGCCACGGCCTATGCACTGAGTAACGGCAGTTTCAACATCTTGCCGGTGCGCATTGCCACGCTGGTGGCTGGCAATCTGACGCTGGAGCCGGAAATGGCGGCGGCACTGTCCCTGGTGCTGGTGGCGCTGATGTTGGTGATGACCTGTGTCCACCAGCTGCTGTTGCGCCGTTATCGGAGTGAAACATGAACGGAACGGCGGTTTACCGGATGCGCCATTACCTGCTGTTGCTGCTGATGATGGCGGTGATGCTGGTGCCGGTGGTGGCCACCCTGATGTATGCCTTGGCCGATAACTGGTCGCGCAGCGTGCTGCCGCAAGGCTGGACCTGGCAGTGGCTGGCCGACATCTGGCAGCAGCCACGCTACCTGAAGGCCCTGGCCACTTCCTTGTTGCTGAGCTTGGGTGCCGCCTTGTTCAGCATGGCGGTGGTGCTGCCGGTGGTGCTGGCGGTGCACACCCGCCATCCGCGCTGGGAAGCGTGGGTGGCGCCGGTGCTGGTGTTGCCGTTTACCCTGCCGCCGGTGGTGGCGTCAGTGGGGATGTTGCAGCTGTATGCCGGCTATCTGGGCAGCCGCACCGGTACCTGGCTGGTGT
>JBHAET010000022.1:0-3086 GCA_041855705.1 Neisseriaceae bacterium | reverse complement strand
GTTTGGCCGCTTCGGCAGCGGCGGCCTCGGCCGAGGCGCGGCGTTCTGCTTCGGCAGCCTCATCCACCGCCGGTGTCTCCGGTGCCGCCACCGGCTCGGCAGCCGGGGCCGGTGCCGACGGAGCCAATTCGGCCACCGGCACTTCAATCACCCGGCGGCGGCGGCGGGTTTCCACTTCCACTCCGCCAACGGTGCTGCGTTCGGTGGTCTTCTTGCGGCTCAGGGTAATGGTGCCGGCGTGGTCGGAGCCATGCGATTGTTTGAGATAGGCCAGCAATTGCTGTTTGTCGGCCGAGGTCAGTTCGTCGGCCGGCGATTGTTTGTGCACCCCGGCACTGGCCAACTGCTCCAGCAGCCGTTCGGCCGGCAGGTGCAGTTCTGCGGCAAATTGCGCTACGGTATTGTTACTCATACATTACCCCCTTCCTCGTCGGCCTGCTCAAACCAGTGGGCACGGGCCGCCAGCACCACTTTTTTGGCGGTTTCCTCGTCAACACCGGTGATTTCGATCAATTCGTCCACCGACAGCTCGGCCAGATCGTCACGGTTGTTGATGCCCTCCTGCGCCAAATCGCGCAGCATTTCCTGGTCGATGCCTTCCAGATTTTTCAGGTCTTCGGCCACGTTTTCCAGTTTTTCTTCCGAGGCGATGGCCAAGGTCAAAATGGCATCGCGCGCCCGGTTGCGCAGTGCTTCGACCAAGGTTTCGTCAAAACCCTCGATGTCCAGCATTTCCTGCAACGGCACATAGGCCACTTCTTCCAGGGTGGCAAAACCTTCTTCCACCAAAATGCCGGCCACTTCTTCGTCCACCCCCAAATGGGTCTGGAACAGTTCGCGCACGGCGCGGTCTTCGGCCTCGTTGCGCTCTTGCGCCTCTTCCACGGTCATGATGTTGAGCTGCCAGCCGGTCAGTTCGGCCGCCAGACGCACATTCTGGCCGCCACGGCCGATGGCCAGCGCCAGCTGGTCTTCGGCCACGATTACATCCACCGCGTGTTTGTCTTCATCGATCAGGATGCGGCTGACTTCGGCCGGTGACAGGGCGTTGATGACAAACTGGGCGGTTTCCGGCGACCACAGCACCACATCGATGCGCTCACCGGCCAGTTCGTTGGTCACCGCATTGACCCGCGAGCCGCGCACGCCGATGCAGGTGCCCTGCGGATCAATGCGGCCATCGTTGGCCTTGACCGCCACCTTGGCCCGCTGGCCGGGGTCGCGTGCCACTTCCTTGATTTCCAGGAGACCGTCTTCGATTTCCGGCACTTCCAGCTCGAACAGCTTGGCCAGAAATTCACGCGAGGTGCGGCTCAGAATCACCTGATTGCGGTTGCCCACCTGCTCCACCCGCAAAAACAGGGCGCGAATGCGGTCGCCGTTGCGGAAATTTTCGCGCGGAATCATCTGGTCGCGCGGCAGCAAAGCCTCCAACCGGCCGATTTCGATGATGGCACCGTGACGCTCCACCCGCTTGACCGTACCCAGCACCAGGCTGTCTTTGCGCTGCAAAAAGTCGTTCAGAATCTGTTCGCGCTCGGCATCGCGGATACGCTGCAAAATCACCTGTTTGGCGGTTTGCGCCCCGATGCGGCCAAATTCCACATTGTCGATCGGCTCTTCGTGATAATCGCCAATCTGCAACTCGGTACCCGGAATTTCCTCCTGGATTTCCTCAATCGTTTTCTGGATGTCCGGATAGGTGTAGTCTTCATCGGCCACAATCACCCAGCGGCGAAAGCTGTGGTACTCGCCGGTCTGCCGGTCGATTTCCACCCGCACATCCATGTGTTCGCGGTCGGCCTTTTTCTTGGCCGCACTGGCCAGGGCAAATTCCAAAGCGTTGAACACCACCTCGGGGCTGACGTTTTTCTCACTGGCCAACGCCTCGGCCAACAGCAAAATTTCACGGCTCATGCCATCCTCCTCTACGGAATCGGGGTGTTGGCCCGATCCGCAACAATGCAAACAAATGATTGAAAATATTAAAAGTCAAATTCGGGTTTCAGTCGGGCCTTGTCGATATTGGCCAGCTCGATGTGTACGGTTTTGCCTGCCGCCACGGCCGCGCGCTTGGCTTTGCGCGCCTCGTTGGCCTCTTCCAGCGTCAGCGCCAGCACCCCGTTGTCATCAATGCCAACAATGCGGCCAACAAAATTTTTCTGGCCATCTACCGGCAGGCGGGTTTTGATTTTGGCCAAATGACCACTGAAACGGGCAAAATCGGCAGCCTTTTTCAGCGGCCGATCAAGGCCGGGGCTCGAAATTTCCAGCCGTTTGTAATCCACGTCTTCCACCATCAGCACCCGGCTCAGATGATTGCTCACCGTGGCGCAGTCTTCCACGGTGATGCCGCCGGGTTGGTCAATAAACACACGCAGATCGCCCTGGGCGGTCAATTCGTGGTCCACCAGCTCGTAGCCCAGGCCGGGCAAGGTTTTGTCGAGTATGGTTTGGATGTCCATCGTGCTCCACGCAAATAAAAAAATGGCCCGTTGGCCATTTCTCAGTGATACTTGAAAAACTGTGCGATTTTAAACCATTGGCAAAAAAAAAGAAACCATCCCGCTGCATTTTCGCGCCACACAGGCTGCCTGAAACGGTCTGCGGCACCACATCCATCCCAGAGTATTGAAGTTAATTATATGATTTTAAATTAATTAAAATCAGACCCACTGCAACCATCCAAGGCTGCCTGAAACGGTTTTCAGGCAGCCTTGGCCTTATTCAACGGTCGCACAGACCTGCCTGCTCCGACCGTCATGACCATCTTGGCCACACCCTGATCAATCCGGGATCAAACCGGCGACCGCTGGTTCAAACCGGCCTGCCGGGCCAACGCCGTCAGCAAACCGCTGCGCCGTGGCTGTTGCTGCTGGATGGCTTCGGCCAGCAACGCCGGATCACCCAACAACACGAAACCGTCGCGGGCGCGGGTCAGTGCGGTGTACAACAGGCTACGTTCAAACAGCACATCCTCACCCGCCGCCGCGGCCGGCGGCAACAGCCACACATGCCGGTATTCCGAGCCCTGGCTTTTGTGAACGGTCAAGGCAAAGGCATCCTCATGGGGCGGGAAGCGGCTC
>JBHAET010000021.1:0-4447 GCA_041855705.1 Neisseriaceae bacterium | reverse complement strand
TGGTCAGTGCGGCAGTCAAAGTGGTTTTACCATGGTCAACGTGACCGATGGTGCCAACGTTTACGTGCGGTTTGCTCCGCTCGAATTTTTCCTTAGCCATGAGCTAATTTCCTTTAGATAAAGATCGATTAAAGAACGATGGGCTGCCTGAAAACCGTGATGGCTGTTTCAGGCAGCCTTTGGGGTGCAAAGTTTAGCCTTTGCGGTCTGCTACTACTTTCTCGGCCACATGCGTCGGCGCTTCGGCGTACTTCTTGAACTCCATGGAGTAAGTGGCACGGCCTTGGGTGGCGGAACGCAGGTCGGTCGAGTAACCGAACATTTCGGCCAGCGGCACTTCGGCGCGGACTTTCTTGCCGCCGATGCCGTCGTCGTCCATGCCCAGAACGATGCCGCGACGACGGTTCAAATCGCCCATCACGTCGCCCATGTAGTCTTCCGGCGTTTCCACTTCAACCGCCATGATCGGCTCCAGCAGTACCGGAGAGGCTTTTTTCATGCCCTCTTTGAAGGCCATGGAAGCGGCCAGCTCAAACGCGATTTGCGAAGAGTCCACATCATGGTAGGAACCGAAGATCAGGCGCACGCGCACGTCAACCACCGGATAACCGGCCACAATACCATTGGGCAGGGTGTCGCGGATGCCTTTGTCACAAGACGGGATGAATTCGCGTGGAATCACGCCGCCTTTGATTTCGTCGATGAACTCGTAACCAGCGCCACCGGGTTCCAGCGGTTCCATTTTGATCACCACGTGACCATACTGGCCTTTACCACCAGACTGTTTCACGTGTTTGGCTTCGGATTCCACTTCCTTGCGGATGGTTTCGCGGTAGGCTACCTGCGGCGCACCCACATTGGCTTCCACGCCGAATTCGCGTTTCATGCGGTCGACGATGATTTCCAGGTGCAATTCGCCCATACCGGAAATAATGGTTTGGCCGGACTCTTCGTCGGTACGCACGCGGAAAGACGGGTCTTCCTTGGCCAGACGGTTCAGGGCGATGCCCATTTTCTCTTGGTCGGCCTTGGTTTTCGGCTCAACCGCCACGTGAATCACCGGCTCGGGGAATTCCATGCGTTCCAGAATGATCGGTGCGTCTTCGGCACACAGGGTTTCACCGGTGGTCACGTCTTTCAAACCGATGGCAGCGGCGATGTCGCCGGCACGCACTTCTTCGATTTCGGTACGGTCGGCAGCGGTCATCTGTACCAGACGGCCGATGCGCTCGCGGGTGCCTTTAACAGAGTTCACCACGGTGTCGCCGGACTTCACCACACCGGAATACACGCGGATGAAGGTCAGCTGGCCCACGTATTTGTCGTTCAGCATTTTGAACGCCAAAGCCGAGAATTTGGCATCGTCGCTGGCTTCGCGGCTGTCGGCCTCATCGCTGTCCGGATTCACGCCTTGTACCGGCGGAATGTCGGTCGGTGCCGGCAAAAACTCCACCACGGCATCTAGCATGCGTTGCACGCCTTTGTTTTTAAAGGCAGAACCACACAGCATCGGCTGAATTTCACCGGCCAAGGTGCGTGCACGCAGGGCACTGATGATTTCCGCCTCGGTCAGCTCTTCGCCGCCCAGGTATTTGTCCATCAGCTCTTCGTTGGCTTCGGCAGCGGCTTCCACCATGTTGTTGCGCCACTCTTCGGCAGTGTCCACCAAATCGGCCGGAATGTCGCCATAGGTGAAGGTAGTGCCTTTGTCGGCTTCATTCCAGATGATGGCCTTCATTTTCAGCAGGTCCACCACGCCTTCAAAACCTTCTTCAGCGCCCACCGGAATCACAATCGGTACCGGATTGGCACGCAGACGGGTGCGCATTTGCTCAACCACGCGGAAGAAGTTGGCACCTTGGCGGTCCATTTTGTTCACAAAGGCCAAACGCGGCACTTTGTATTTATTGGCCTGGCGCCATACGGTTTCCGACTGGGGCTGTACACCGCCCACCGCGCAGTACACCATTACCGCACCATCCAGTACGCGCATGGAGCGCTCTACCTCTACGGTAAAGTCCACGTGTCCCGGGGTGTCAATGATGTTGAAGCGGTGCTCGGGGAACTGACCAGCCATGCCCTTCCAGTAGGAAGTCACGGCAGCGGAAGTAATGGTAATGCCGCGCTCTTGCTCTTGTTCCATGTAGTCGGTGGTGGCAGCACCGTCGTGCACCTCACCCAGCTTGTGGGTCAGACCGGTATAGAACAAAATCCGCTCGGTGGTGGTGGTTTTGCCCGCATCAATGTGGGCAGAAATACCGATGTTGCGGTACAGGTTAATCGGGGTTTTGCGAGCCATAGTGCTAGCCTTTCTAAATTAGAAACGGAAGTGAGAGAAGGCTTTGTTGGCTTCGGCCATACGGTGTACTTCCTCACGTTTTTTCAGCGCACCGCCGCGGCCTTCGGCCGCATCCAGCAGCTCGCCGGCCAAGCGCAAATCCATGGACTTCTCACCGCGCTTGCGGGCCGCATCGCGTACCCAGCGCATAGCCAGTGCCAAACGGCGGGCCGGACGCACCTCAACAGGAACTTGGTAGTTGGCACCGCCCACACGGCGGCTTTTCACTTCCACCACCGGCTTGGCATTGTTAATGGCTTCGTTGAACACCTCGATGGCGGCTTTGCCGCTTTTTTTCTCGATTTGTGCCAATGCACCGTACACAATGCGTTCGGCCACGGCTTTTTTACCGTCAATCATCAGCACATTCATAAACTTGGTCAGCTCAACGCTGCCGAATTTCGGATCCGGCAAAACATCGCGCTTGGGGACTTCTCTACGACGAGGCATATTATTTCCTTTTACTCTATTCAGTTGGGCCTGATTGCCCATGAATACCCAGCCGGGCATTCACTTACTCGACGGCCAAGGCCGCCTACGCATCCTAAAAATTTGCGGTGCAACTTACTTAGGACGTTTGGCACCGTATTTGGAACGGGCTTGTTTGCGGTCTTTCACACCGGCAGTGTCCAAAGAGCCGCGCACGGTGTGGTAACGCACACCCGGCAAGTCTTTAACACGACCGCCGCGAATCAGCACCACGCTGTGCTCTTGCAGGTTGTGGCCTTCACCGCCGATGTAGGAAATCACTTCGTAACCGTTGGTCAGACGCACTTTGCACACTTTACGCAATGCAGAGTTCGGTTTTTTCGGAGTGGTGGTGTACACACGGGTGCACACACCGCGTTTCTGGGGGCAAGCCTCCAGCGCCGGTACTTTATTGACGTAGACCGGAGCCTTGCGTCCTTTGCGTACCAATTGGTTAATCGTAGGCATATTTTCTTCCTGTTGAGGTAAAACTTGCCGGCACCATGCCGACAAGAGCGGAATTATAGGTTTTTTGCAAACCACCCGTCAAGAAACCCTCTGCAAAACAACAGCAAAACGGCATCCGGTGCGGCCGGATTGCGACAGTTGGGTCGGCAACAATGAAACGGGATGCCCAAATCGCCCGCTTCAAGCCGGTGAGATTGGAACCATCTTATCCGCCCAGACCGGCCCGCTGCCACGGCCATTGGCTGCCGCCAATCCTCAGGCTCAGGCCGTGCGGGGCCGGCAACATGCAATCCGCTGGCTGCGGCCATGTTTGCAGCCAATGTGCGGCAGCGGCAAAAGCGGAATCGGCAACCGCCACCACGGCAGCCGGTTCCTGACCGGCCGGCTGCCAGTGCAGCCGTGCGCCTTCCGTTGTCGCCACTGGCCGTTGCAAACACAGCCAGACACTGCCCTCCGCGCCCGGCCGGGCAGCTTGCGCCTCATGCACCCAGCCGACCAAGGCATTGTCGCAACTGCCGGCAGCCAAATCCAGACATGCCAGCAGCAACGGCTGCAGCCACGATTCGGAATCGGCGCCGACCACCTGGAACACACTGGCACCGTGACAGCCCAAAGCGGCAGCCAGATGGAAAACCGGCGCATTGTGCAGGTTGGCGAGAAAGTCAAACGGCTTGGCAGCCTGATGCACAAACACCTGTTGCAACATGTCCGCCAGCACCGAAGGCGAGCTGTACGCGGAAGCCAGATACAGGGCGGTATTGGCTGTTGCCGGCCGCACCACGGGCAACAGGCCGCCGGCCAGTGCCAACATGCTCAAACGGCTGAGACGGCGGCCGTCCAGACCATATTGCTGTTTCAGGTAGCCTTTGAGTGCCGCCGGAGTACTACCAGTCGCATCAAAACAGGCGGCACCCGTAATCACCATATCGTCAATCATGTTGCCACCGCCAAACCATGGCCACTTGATTGCCGCCAAAACCAAAAAAATTGGCCAACAACACACCTGATCGGGCCAACCCATGCGGCCGACCGTCTGCCAGCAGCGTTGCCGGTAAATGGCGCTCATGCAGCCACTGGTGCATGAGTGCCATTTCCAGCGCCCCGCCGGCGCCCAGTGTGTGGCCAATGTGCGGCTTAAAACACAACCATGGCAGCTGGCGGCCGAACACCTGC
>JBHAET010000020.1:0-12773 GCA_041855705.1 Neisseriaceae bacterium | reverse complement strand
GTGTAAGATGCCGGTAGGTGTTCATAAAGCCTCCTTGTATGCTTTTTGTGTGGTAACAAAATCATACTGCTTTATGGGCACCTCTTCGCATTTGTTGCACTTAGATTGTCAATTCAAGGGTCAAAAATCCCTGTCTGCGGCGTTCAAAAAGCGCAGCAAGGTGTTCAACCTTGCTGCGCTTTTTGCCTGGCATCCGCGGCTTTTGCCTCAAAAAACCGCTTCGCTGGTCAATTGTCAACAGATCCTGGCGAGTGGATGGCCTTAAACAGCAGGCCGCAAGCATCTGTCGGCAATGCTGTGTTGCAGATGGGTGGTGTGCAAAGATGTGGATGGTAGTGCGCGGTGGCGGCTGATGGGTCGGTGCCCATTTCATTGCAGATGGATTGCAGACGTTTGCCCATGACCGGCAATCAGCCAGTCATCAAGGGGCACAAGAAAGGGTGGTGACATGGCGAGAAGCGCAAACCCGTCCGTCTGCTGGTTTCCGGGCCACAGCAAACGATACGGCAAGATGCTGTCTGGGGGTGCGTAGACTGACAATGCAGAGAGATTGCCATTATTGGGTTATATGGTTGCCAGTGTTGCCGGCCAGGACTTGTGCCACACCCAAATTGGCCAATTGGTCGGCTTTTTCATTGTCCGGATGGCCGGCATGGCCTTTGACCCAATGCCAGCTGACCGTGTGTTTGGCTGCTTCGGCATCCAGTGCTTGCCATAAATCAACATTTTTGACCGGTTGTTTGCCGGCCGTTTTCCATCCCCGTGTTTTCCAGCCGTGTATCCATTCGCTCATGCCCTGCATCACATATTGACTGTCGGTGTATACCGCCACCGAGCACGGACGTTTAAGTGCGCGCAATCCTTCAATCACCGCCATCAGTTCCATGCGGTTGTTGGTGGTGTCGGCTTCACCGCCGAACAGGGTTTTTTCGTGGCGGCCATAGCGCAAAAGTACGCCCCAGCCGCCGGCGCCCGGATTGCCCTTGCAGGCACCATCGGTGTACAGAATGACGGTATCACTCATAAAGAAGAGGTCATGCAAAAAGAAGAGGTCATGCAAAAGTGCGCATCATAACAGATGCATGAAGCCATTGCTGGGCCATTACGGGTGTCGGCCGTTGCGGCACCGGCTTACAGGGGTTCCAGAACCATATTGTCCAATACCGTTTCGGCCGGCATCCGGCCATAGGCCAGTTCCCAATTTTGCTCGGCCAGCTCTTGGTCACAAATGGCAGCGGCCTGTTGTTGTTGGATGCTCATTTGTGACCATTCGGTACCAATCGCTTGTTGGCAGTTGGCGCTCAGTGGTGCGGTATGGGCTGTTTCAATGTGGTGTAGCGTGTCATCGGGCAGCAGGGTAACCGAGGCGGCAGTCAGTACCAAAGCCAGACTGAGGGTGTGACGGATCAGATGCATAACCATTCCTTTAGTATTCAAGCGTGCTGAAAGTGGCACCAGGTTGCCGCTTGAATTGCGGCTGCTGGTTTAAACTTAGATAAATCTAATTAAAATGCATTTTATGAGCATAATATTTAGTATTTTCTAACAATGCAAGCGGTTTTTTATTTTATGTTTTAAGTTATGATATTTTTTGCTACAATTTAATTCGGTTTTCTGAGATTGGAATGCCAATCGACATTTCAATGATTAGATTATTCTGATTTTTACTTTGGTATATGTGCGTTGTGGCCTGAGTCGGCTTGGCACTTGAATCCAGTCCATCATTCATCTCGGGCCGCAGACGGACCGGTGGTATGGGAAGGGATGCCGCCACCGCAATCATGATTGGGCAGATGAACCATCAGAAGGAAATTGCCGTATGCAAACATTCAAACAACGTTTGGCTTTTCTCTGGCCGGGAGAAAAGCAGGCCAAAATTGCCGCCGACATTGAGATGACCATGGCCGGTTTTAGCCGGATTTGGCACGATGGCGGTTTGCCGAAAGCTGAAACATTAAAAAAAATCAAACAATTGAAGGGTTGCAGCTTGGATTGGTTGATCAGCGGAGAAGGAGAGCCGTTTGGTGGTGCGGCCACCGATGTGCAGTTGCACAATACCTTGGGTCAGCCCTTGCCAGTAGATGATTTTGTGTTTGTGCCGCGTTACGCGATTGAAGCGGCGGCCGGGCACGGCAGTTTGGTGGGTGATGAGCAGGCGGTGGCCGCAGTACCGTTTCGGCGCGACAGTCTGGCTTTGTCCGATCGGCAATGGCAGGATTTGGCGGTCATCGAGGTGAAGGGCGACTCCATGGAGGGTGTGCTCAACAATGGTGACGAAATTCTGGTGGACTTGGGGCAACGCACCGTGCGCGATGGCCTGTATGTATTGCGCATTAACGACAATCTGCTGGTTAAGCGGCTACAGTTGCTGCCGGGCGGGGTGATCAAGGTGATTTCTGCCAATGAAGCCTATGCCAGTTTTGAAATCCAGCAGGCGGAAACCGGTGACGAGGTGCAGATTATCGGTAAAGTCATTTGGTTTGGTCGCCACATTTAAGGGATCAGTTGCTTGAGCGGATGGAGGGGGCTGTCGTTGGTATTCGGTGTGATGCCGCAGGCTGAAACCTTTGCACAATACCCATTTGCGGCAAATTTCTTTGTTGTGTGCTGCCCACTTGTTTGTCTATTTGTCTGATATGTTTGCACTTGCAGCATGGCCTAGCCTCGAACTACATCCACATCTGGGTCTTTGTAAAGATCTTAAACTTTAGGTGGTCATCAGGCAGTTAATGGAAATAATACTGTGGCCAAGACGCATCAGGTCTTGGCCGCAGTTGCATGATCGGCGAGGGGTATACGGAGATTTATTTCCAGTAGCGCCACCAGGGAATCGAGTCTGCTTTCCAAGCTTGGGTCAGGTAGGGGCTGTTGGGGAAGTTGTGGGCCAGTACCCGGCGGCTGTCTTCGCTCAATTGGGTCTGATTCAGACGGCGGTATGCTTCGGCACTCAGCGCCAATGCTTCTTCCACAAAACGGGTATTCTGGTAGTGCTGAATCACGTTTTGCGCACGGTTGACCGCCGCCAAATAGGCGCCGCGCTTCATGTAATAGCGTGCCACCGCCATTTCATTGCCGCCCAAGGCATCGACCAGTTTCTGCATTTGCTCGGTGGCATCGGCCGCATAACGGCTGTTGGGAAAGCGCTGAACCAGTTCGGCAAACACGGCATAGGCTTCGCGGTTGGCTTTGGGGTCGCGATCTGACCAGTCTTGCTTGGCCAGACGGTTGACAAAGGATTTGTCCTCATTGAGCAACACCAAGGCTTTCAGATACAGTGCGTAATCGGTGTGCGGGTGTTGCGGGTGTTGGCGTTGGAAGCGTTCCAGGGTGGCCAATGCCTTTTCCGGTTCTTCATCGCGGTAGTAGGCATAGGCAGTGTCCAGCAGGGCTTGCTGGGCATGGCGGCTTTGCGGATAGCGCGATTGCAGGATTTCGTATAAATTGACGGCGCGTTTATAATTGTTGCTGTTTAACTCGTCGTGCGCTTCTGCGTACAGACGGTCTACCGACCATGTTTGGGTAATCTGTGCGTCTTTGTCGACCGTACCACTGGTGCTGGAGCAGGCGGCCAGTGCCAGTGCCAAGCCCGAAATCAGAAGATACTTTTTCATGAACCACACTTTTTCGTTGGATAACGATGCCGATTATAACGATGATTTGCCGTTTGCGGCAGATTCGGCCGGACAAAGTTGCGAAAATTTAACCGTGCCCAATGAGCTGGCCGGCATGCGTCTGGATGCGGCGCTGGCCAAGTTGTTGCCCGACTACTCCCGCAGCCGTCTCAGCAGCTGGATCAAGGACGGTGCGGTCTTGCTCAACGGACGCAGCGCCCAGCCCAAAGACAAATTGGTTGGCGGCGAACGCCTGCAGGTACAGATTGTGGCCGCTGATGAAAACCAGGCATTCACGGCCGAAGCCGTGGCCTTGAATGTGGTGTATGAGGATGAGGCGGTGCTGGTGCTGAATAAAGCTGCCGGACTGGTAGTGCATCCGGCGGCCGGAAACTGGCAGGGAACGGTGCTCAACGGTTTGCTGTACCACTGGCCGCAACTGGCGCAGGTACCGCGTGCCGGCATTGTGCACCGATTGGACAAAGACACCAGTGGCCTGATGGTGGTGGCCAAAACCTTACCGGCGCAAACCCATTTGGTGCAACAGTTACAGGCCCGTACCGTGAAACGGATTTACCGGGCGGTGGCCGATGGTGTGGTGCCGTTTGACGGGAAAATAGAGACCCAGATTGGCCGCGATCCGCACAATCGCCTGCGCATGGCGGTGGTACCGTTTGGCGGCAAGGAGGCGGTGACCCATGTCAAGGTACTGGAGCGCTATCACAGCCACAGTTACATTGAGTGCAGTCTGGAAACCGGCCGTACGCATCAGATTCGGGTGCACATGCGGGCTGCCCGCCATCCGCTGGCGGGTGATCCGGTATATGGTAATCCGCGACATGCGGCATCGGATGAGGTGCGTGCCGCCGTCAAGGCTTTGGGCAGGCAGGCATTGCATGCCTACCGCTTGAGCTTTGTGCATCCGGTCAGCGGTGAAGCCCTGATGTTTGAAGCGCCATTGCCGTCGGATATTTATCACTTGCTGTCGCTCTTGCGGCTGGAGGCCGGGATGGACTCGCCGTTGGCGCATGCGGTGCCGGCAACGGAAGACGATTGGGAAGATGAGGATGATGATCACGAAGTGGAGGTGGTGTATGTGCGTGATTGACAGATGGGACACTCAGCAACCGTACCAGACACACCTGCAGAAAATGGTTGGATCAAGATTTCAGGCGACGGGGTATGAGTATGGCCGGTTTTAATCCTGCACTGCTTGGGCTGCCTGAAATTTCAGGTAGCCTGTTTCAAGCCGACTGGCCGGCACCGCCTGCGGTACGCACAGTGCTCACTACCCGGCGCGGCGGCGTGAGCCAAGGGCCCTATGCCAGTTTGAACCTGGGTGCGCATGTGGGTGATGATGCTGCGGCCGTGGCACATAACCGTGCCTGGCTGGCGCAGCAGATCGGTGTGCCGGTGGCTTATCTGAACCAGACCCACAGTGCCGATGTGGTGGCAGCGACCGATGCCTTGCGTGCCTGCCAGGCCGGCGAACCTTTGGCAGCCGATGCCAGCATTGACGGCAGTGGCACCGTGGCTTGTGCGGTGATGACTGCCGACTGCCTGCCGGTTTTGCTGTGTGACCGCAAGGGGACGGTGGTGGCCGCTGCACATGCCGGTTGGCGTGGTTTGGCCGCCGGCATTCTGGCGCACACGGTTGCCGCCATGCGGGTGCCGGCGGATGAGATCATGGCCTATTTGGGCCCGGCCATCGGTCCGGACGCCTTTGAGGTGGGACAGGACGTGCACGACGCGTTTTGTCGGCCGCAGCCGCAGGCAGAGTGTGCATTTCGGGCGATTGGCCATGGCAAATACCTGGCCGATATGAATGTTTTGGCCCGTCAGGCACTGGCGGCAGCGGGGGTGAGCGATGTATACGGCGGCGGATATTGCACGCTCTTGGCGCGCGACACATTTTTTTCATACCGCCGTGACGGGCAAACCGGACGCATGCTCAGCGCCATTTGGCTGGAAGGACTGGATGTCGAAAAAACATAAACATAATCAAACAGGCAGCCTGAAAACCGGTTTCAGGCTGCCTGTTTGGATGCTCGGCACTGAACGGGTCAGCGCGGCAGCGGAGAATCAGATTTTGCCCAGCAAGCGCTCGACAATGCCATCTACCTGCTGCTGTACATTGGGATAGCGGCGGGCCGCTGCTTCGTCGGGCACTACATAATTAACCTTGCTGACCACATGGTCCGGAGTGCGCAACAGGACATTGAGCTTGCTGATCGCCTCGTCGCTGCCACCACCGCTGTAACGCAAATTGTAGCGGCATGCCGATTGGTACAAACGCTGCCGGTTGCTGGCGGGTACCACTTCGCTGCTGATGTTGTGCCGGCGCAGGGCAGTGGCAAAATGGTGATCCAGATTGGGGGGCGACTTCAGACCGGTATTCGGAATGATGCACACATGGCGGATTTTGCGTACATCGTTGACGCTTTGCACATCGGTGCGGGTTTGCGAACTGCCGCAGGCGGCCACGGCCAAAGTGGCGGCCAACAAGCAGCAACGGGTGGTCAGATTCATGATCTTGCTCCTGGAGTAAACGGAAAGCAGATAAATCATAACCGAATGGTATGCCATCCTCAAGGCCGACGGAGGAGGGCAACCGTCGGCATCGGAAAAACAGATGATAAGGAATGAGATATGGTACAGCGGCAGCAAATTCTGGATTGGTGTCAGACACAATTGGCGGTGGATGCGTTTCGCGATTATGCGCCCAATGGTTTGCAGGTGGAGGGGCGGCCGGAGGTGGGCAAAATCGTGTGTGCGGTGACCGCCAGCCGTGCGGCCATCGCGTTTGCAGCGGCACAAGGGGCAGATTTGCTGCTGGTGCATCACGGCTTGTTTTGGAAAAGCGAACCGGCAGGCATTGTGGGCTGGAAAAAGCAGCGTATTGTCGAACTCTTGAAACACGACATCAATCTGGTGGCTTACCACCTGCCCTTGGATGCGCATCCGGCTTGGGGCAATAATGCCCGTCTGGCGGCGCACTTGGGCTGGCAGGCCGAATACCAGACCGGCGAACAAAACCTGCTGACCGTGGGCCGCTTGCCAGAGCCCTTGAGTTTGCAGCGTTTGCAGATGCAAATGGCGCAAGGTTTGCAGCGCCAACCCTTATTGTTGTGTGCGGATGCCGAACGTCCGGTGTCGCGGCTGGCCTGGTGCAGCGGTGGGGCGCAGGGCTTTTTTCAGGCAGCCATCGACTTGGGGGTGGACGCATTTGTGACTGGCGAAGTGTCTGAAGCACAATATCATCTGGCGCAGGAAAGCGGGGTGGCGTTTATTGCCGCCGGCCACCATGCCACCGAACGCTATGGTGTGCAGGCACTGGCCTCGGCGTTGGCCGGGACGTTTGGATTGCCGTTTGTGTTTTTTGATGAGGCAAATCCTGTTTAAGGTCAAATTCTGGTGATAAAGCTGGCACAAAACTTTACCCAATTTAAAAATCAGCTTAAGTATTGCGTCAAAATCGGTTAGAATTACCGAGTTTAATGGCCGCTATTCCCATAGTTCTAGGATAACTGACAATGGATAATCAACAAATCAATCAAGGTCGGCGCCGTTTTCTGACCTTGGCCACGGGTGCCGCCGCCGGTGTTGCCGGTGCCGGTGTGGCTACGCCGCTGGTGGCAAGCTGGTTTCCCTCGGAGAAAGCTAAGGCTGCTGGTGCGCCGGTGGAAGTGGACATCAGCCGCATTGAAGCCGGTCAGCTGGTGACTGCCGAATGGCAGGGCAAGCCGATTTGGATTCTGAACCGTACCGAGCAGCAACAGAAAGATTTGCCCAGCCTGGATGGTGAACTGGCCGATCCGAAATCAGAGGTCAACCACCAGCCCGAATATGCCAAAAACGAGTTGCGCTCCATTAAACCGAATATTTTTGTGGCCATCGGTATTTGTACCCACCTGGGTTGTTCTCCCACTTTCCGTCCCGATCTGGCACCGGCCGATCTGGGTTCCGGTTGGAAGGGCGGTTTCTACTGCCCCTGCCACGGCTCCAAGTTCGATTTGGCCGGTCGCGTGTACAAAGGTGTACCGGCGCCGACCAATTTGGTCATCCCGCCGTACAAATACCTCAGCGATGCCGTGATTCTGGTCGGCGACGACAAATAAAGGGGCTAACAGATGGCAAACCAAACTACTAAACTGCAATCCTTGCTCGGCTGGGTAGACGCCCGTTTCCCGCTGTCCAAGATGATGAAAGAGCACGTAACCGAATATTACGCGCCGAAAAATTTCAATTTCTGGTACTTCTTCGGTTCACTGGCCATGCTGGTGCTGGTGATTCAAATTGTCAGCGGCATTTTCCTGACCATGAACTACAAGCCCGATGGTACCGTAAACAGCTACAACCTGCCGGTGGCTTTCACCTCGGTCGAATACATCATGCGCGATGTGTCCGGCGGCTGGATCATCCGCTACATGCACTCTACCGGTGCCTCCATGTTCTTTGTGGTGGTTTATCTGCACATGTTCCGCGGCCTGATTTACGGTTCGTTCAAAAAACCGCGCGAATTGGTGTGGATCTTCGGTTCCTTGATTTTCCTGGCGCTGATGGCTGAAGCCTTCATGGGCTATCTCTTGCCGTGGGGTCAAATGTCGTTCTGGGGCGCGCAGGTGATCATCAACCTGTTCTCCGCCATTCCGGTGATTGGTCCGGATTTGTCGATCTGGATTCGCGGTGACTTCAATGTTTCCGACATCACCCTCAACCGCTTTTTTGCCCTGCACGTGATTGCCTTGCCGTTGGTGTTGGTTGGCCTGGTGGCGGCGCACCTGATTGCTCTGCACGAAGTCGGCTCCAACAACCCGGATGGTGTCGAAATCAAGAAACTGAAAGACGAAAACGGCATTCCGCTGGACGGCATCCCGTTCCATCCTTACTACACCGTGAAAGACATTCTGGGTGTGGTGGTGTTTCTGATCGTATTCTGCGGCATCATGTTCTTTGCCCCCGAGGGTGGCGGTTATTTCCTTGAAAAACCGAACTTTGATGCGGCCAACCCGCTGGTGACACCGGCCCATATTGCTCCGGTATGGTATTTCACTCCGTTTTATGCCATTTTGCGCGCGGTGCCTTCATTCTTCGGTACCCAGGTTTGGGGGGTGCTGGCCATGGGCGCTGCTGTGGTGCTGATTGCTCTCTTGCCGTGGCTGGACAAATCGCCGGTGAAATCCATCCGTTACCGCGGGCCGATTTTCAAAACCATGTTGGTGCTGTTTGTGATTTCCTTCATCGGTTTGGGCATTCTCGGGGCCTTGCCCTCCACCAATGTCCGCACCGTGGTGGCACAAATCTTGTCCATCATCTACTTTGCCTTCTTCCTGCTGATGCCGGTTTACACCAAAATGGATAAAGACCGTACTCCGCCGGAGCGTGTCACCATGGGTACCGGCAAGCAGAAGCTGATGTTCTTTGTGTGGGTGGCGGTGGCCGTCATTGGCTCCTACCTGTTTGCAATCATGATTTAAGCGAAGGGCAGAGAAAATGAAGAAAACATGGAAACAATGGTTTACTGCCCTGTTGCTGGCAGCACCCGTGAGCATGGCCTTGGCCGCCGGTGGCGGCAACTACCCGAAAGTGGAGATTGACCTGGGCGATCAGGTCAGCCTGCAGCGCGGCGCACAGATTTTCACCAATTACTGTCTGTCGTGCCACTCGGCTAGTGCCATGCGTTACAACCGGCTCACCGATCTGGGTCTTACCGAAGAGCAGATCAAGAAAAACATGATGTTCACCACCGACAAAATCGGTGACACCATGCATTCGGCCATGACCCCGGCAGATGCCAAGAAATGGTTTGGTGCTCCGCCGCCGGATTTGAGCCTGATTGCCCGTTCGCGCGGAGCCGATTATTTGTATGCCTACTTGCGCGGCTTCTACAAAGACCCCACCCGCCCCAGCGGCTGGAACAACACCGTACTGGCCAATGCCGCCATGCCGCATCCGCTGTGGGAGCAGCAGGGTATCAAGGTGGTGGAGCTGGACAAAGACGGCCAGCCGGTACTGGAAGCCGATGCACATGGTGTGATGGTGCCCAAGCTGAAATGGGAATCTACTGGCCTGCATTCACGTCGCTTGCCGGATGGCAATTACAGCGAAGTGGAGTATGACAATTATGTCCGCGATCTGGTGGCGTTTATGGTGTACATGGGCGAACCGGCCCAAATCCAGCGCAAGCAAATCGGTTATGTGGTGCTGATTTTCTTGTTTGCCGTATTGTTGCCGCTGGCGTATTTCCTGAAAAAAGAATACTGGAAAGACGTGCATTGATCCGGCTGAATACAGTAAAGGCAAAACCTGCGGGTTTTGCCTTTTTTATTTTATAAATCATTTTGTTATATATGGTTTTCTGGCGTATTTAATGCGAAAAGCGTATAATGCGGCCATTTGATGAATCCTGCCCGTTGCCGCCTGCGGCGAACAACGGGTTGTTTTGTGAAAGAGCCCTGCCCATGATGACCCTGTATTCTGGCATTACGTGTCCGTTTAGCCAACGCTGCCGCTTTGTCCTGTTTGAAAAAGGCATGGATTTTGAAATCAAGGATGTCGACATCTTCAACAAACCGGAAGATCTGGCGGTGATGAACCCCTACAACCAGGTACCAGTGCTGGTGGAGCGCGACCTGATTTTGCACGAATCGAACATCATCAACGAATACATTGACGAGCGTTTTCCGCATCCGCAACTGATGCCGGGTGATCCGGTAATGCGTGGTCGCGGCCGTCTGGTGCTCTACCGCATGGAGCGCGAACTGTTCAGCCATGTACAAACCCTGGAAAATCCGGAAGCCAGCAACAAGGAGCAGGCCAAGGCACGTGATGCCTTGTCCCAGGGCCTGACCATGCTGGCGCCGGGTTTTGCCAAAAGCAAATATGTGCTGGGCGAAGATTTTTCGATGATTGACGTGGCACTGGCCCCGCTGTTGTGGCGCTTGGACCATTACGACATCAAACTGAGCAAAACGGCCGCGCCGCTGCTCAAATACGCCGAGCGCATTTTTCAGCGCGAATCGTTCATCGAAGCCTTGACTCCGGCCGAGAAGGCGATGCGCCGTTAAACGACCGGTGGCCAAGGCCGCCTGAAAACCGAATGGTGAAAGCCGCGTATGAGTGAAATCAGTACCAAACCCTATTTGCTACGCGCACTGTATGAATGGTGTCTTGACAGCGGCCACACCCCGCATATTGTGGCCTGGGTCAATGAACACACCCGGGTTCCGATGCAGTTTGTGCGCGACCAGGAAATCGTACTCAATATTGGCCCCAATGCCTGTCGTGACCTGGTCATTGACAACGACTGGCTGCACTTTGGTGCCCGTTTTGGCGGGGTGGCGCATGAAGTATGGATTCCGGTAGGCCATGTGCTGAGCATTTTTGCCCGCGAAAGCGGTGAGGGCATGGGGTTTGAAGTGGAGCCGTGGCAACCGGAGGGCACACTGTCGCTGGTCGGTGAGCCGGCCGAGCTGGCAGCAGAGACTGAGGTTACGGATGAAGATAATGCCGCAGCAATCGAATCGCCGGCAACCGCACCATCGGGTAAAAAAGGCTTGAAGCTGGTGAAGTAGCCATTCCTGAATAAGCATGTACCCGTCCAAGGCTACCTGAAACATTTTCAGGTAGCCTTTTTTGAGGCCGGATGTGTCGTTGGTCTCAATAATATAGTCAATTAAAATAAGAACTCCGTAATAATGCAGTCATAAAATCTCCCACGGCAGGTAAAACTTTCCGCAAATGCTTTTTAATATTCGCCCATACCTTTTCAATCGGATTAAGCTCAGGTGAATAAGGAGCAAGGGGCAATACTTTATGTCCCTGCTTCTGCGCCATTTCAGACAAAACCGCCATACGGTGGAAACGGGCATTGTCCATAATGATGACGGATTTCTCCGTCAGTTCGGGCAGCAGCATTTGCTCAAACCATGCTTCGAACAGGCTGCCGTCCATGGTGCCGCAATAGGTCATGGGTGCAATCAGGCTGCCTTTACCTTGGATTTGTGCGGCAACCAATGAAATACGTTGGTATTTTCTGCCGCTGATTTGTGCTTTGACGGGTACGCCTCTTTTCGAGTAGGCGTAAAGTCGGTAAAAAAAGGTGTCAAACCCTGTTTCATCAAGAAAAACTGCTTGATAGTCAGTATATTGGCTCAATGTCTGTTGATAAGCGGCTACTTGTTCGGGCTTTTGTTCTTTGTATGCGGTGGTCTTTTTTTTCGTGTGATGCCCATGACTTTGAGCAGGTAGTTGACATTTGGGGTGCTGCACCCTAAATGTTCTGCGATTTCGTGCTGGTAGGCATCGGGATACTGTTCGAGATAGTCTGAAAGCTGTTGCCTGTCTATTTTTGTGGCATTACCACCTTTGACTTGATGCGCCAGCGAACCTGTTTGTTCATAGAGTCGCAGCCAACTACTCAGCGTTTTGTCGCTGATACCGTATACGCGGCAGACTTGGCTTGCATTTTTGCATTGCCGGTAATATTCGATTGCTTTTTGTCGGAGTTCTATCGGGTAGGCCATTTTTTTTGCTGGTAAGGGGTGTTGGAGTAAAGCTCGGAATTCTTATTTTAATTCAATATATATTGAGACCTTTGCAAAACCTCCAGATGTGGATGCAAGGTCTCTTTTTTGTTGGAACCAAGATAACCGAGTCAGACCTGAGTATGACGAAACAGTTGGATCAATGGTTTGACGATAAAAAGCCGTCTGAAAAAGATTTTTCAGACGGCTTTTGTGGTTGAAACGGCTAAACTCGTTAAGCCTCTTTGCTCTCAGCCGCTTTCTGGCGCAGGCGCAGGCCCAATTCGCGCAGCTGTTTGTCGTCCACCGCATTGGGGGCGTTGGTGAGCAGACATTGGGCACGCTGGGTTTTTGGGAAGGCGATTACATCGCGGATGGATTCGGCACCGGTCATCAGCGTCACCAAACGGTCGAGGCCGAATGCCAAACCACCGTGCGGCGGTGCGCCGTATTTCAGGTTGTCCAGCAGGAAGCCGAATTTGTTTTGCTGCTCTTCGGGGGTGATTTTCAGCGCAGCAAATACTTTTTCCTGAATCTCGGCACGGTGGATACGGATGGATCCGCCGCCGATTTCCCAGCCGTTGAGCACCATATCATAAGCGCGGGCGAGGCAGTTTTCGGGGTCGCTTGCCATCAG
>JBHAET010000019.1:0-3453 GCA_041855705.1 Neisseriaceae bacterium | reverse complement strand
TGTCCACCATCTTCGTGAGCCTCGGCCACACCGATGGCCATGAAATGGTGCAGCTGATGCAGTGGGCGCAACACATCGTCACCTTCCGCGGTGCCGCTGCCGACTACATCGCCGATACCCACATCCTGTTCAGACTGCATGTGTTTATGGGCATGACGTTTTTCTTAATCTTCCCCTTCACCCGCATGGTGCACGTTTGGAGCGGCTTTGCCAGCGTGGCCTATTTGGGCCGGGCGTGGCAGGTGGTTCGCCGGCGTTAAAGCGGTACTTGTGCCAGTACATCATGGCCACCATTTACAGGCTGCCTGAACCGTTTTCAGGCAGCCTTGCTTTACAATCTGTCCATCTGCGATGCATTTGCCACTTTGCACACCGATTCCTGTTCAGATGACTGTCCTTCCGCCGACAAGCAAAACCACACAGGTGGATGCCAGAGAACAGATTGCACACCGTAAAGAAACCGGCTGGCGGCTCGGGTACGGAGCAGATCATGACACACAAGAAATTCCCCGTTTGGCCCAAACATCCGGAGCGTATTTGCTGGGGCTGCGCCAAATATTGCCCGGCCAACGATTTGCAATGCGGCAACGGCAGCGAACGCATCCAGCATCCACTGGAAACCGACGGTGTTTTTTGGTACCGTCAGGGCGACTGGCAAAACTTACTGGATGATCTGCAACTGCAAGCACTCGGACGGGCGCCGGCCATGCGTGCCAAACCGCACATCCGTCTCACCGTGCAAAACCACCCCGCCGCCGATCACACCGATACCGGCCGGATGCCGGCCTGTCCGGCATCCGCCATACTACCAAAGTAGTAAATCCGCCCCACCGGCGGCCTATTCTCTTTTGCCGCCAATTCAAGGATAGTAACGCCCTCAGACCGGATGCGGTGCCCGGTTTTGTTGCGGAGTACGGTATTTTTGGTTTCATTGCTTCCCCACAGCCTGTCGGCACGACTCAAATTGCTCACCATCGTTTGGGTGGTGCTGGCGGCGGCTTCCATTATTTTCACCCTGATTTTGTCCTGGCAACTGGAGGGCGGTGCCGCCGCCATTAACGATGCCGGCAGCCTGCGCATGCAGGCCTACCGCATCAATCTGATGCTGGCACAACAACAGCCGACCACGCAGATTAGCGCCAAAATCAGCACCTTCGACACCACTTTGCAGCAATTGCGCCAGGGCGATGCCAGCCGGCCGCTGTTTTTGCCCAATGACCCGCTGGTACGCCAGCAAATGGCTGCCCTGATGCAGCAATGGCAACAGCACATCCGGCCCCGGTTCGAACAGGCGGTATACCAACAACAGCCGATTGAAGCGGCACAACTGGAAGACTTTGTGGCCAATATCGACCGTCTGGTGTTGTCGGTTGAAAATGTCAATGCCCGCTACACCGACTGGTTGCGTCTGTTCCAAAACGGCCTGATGACCATGGTACTGCTCGGCGCCGGCATTATGGTGGTATTGCTGTATTTGTGGATCATCCGGCCGCTGAACGATTTGCAAAACGGGGTACGCGCCATTTACGACGGCACCCTGGGCACTCAGATACCGGTCAACCACTTGCGTGAATTTGCCCATCTGGACCAGGGTTTCAACCAGATGAGCCTGCGGCTGCAACAGCTGTACACCCATCTGGAACAGGAGGTGGCCGACAAAACCCGCGATCTGGCGACCAAAAACCATACCCTGGAAACCCTGTATTCGTTTTCGCGCCTGCTCAACCAAACCCAGACTGCGGCCGATGCCGGCACCGTGTTTCTGAAAAAAATCATGCGCCTGCTTCCGGCGCGTGCCGGCAGCATCCGCCTGCTGGACTGGGCACGCCAGCGCATGGATTTGGTGGCGCACCGCAATCTGCCGCCGGTGCTGCAAAACGCCGAAGCCTGCCAAACCCTGGAAGACTGTTTTTGCGGACAAAGCGTGGCGCGGCCGGGCTGGCAGCCCATTCACTTCCAGCCGCAACACGCCCCGGCCGGACAACCCCTGCAACCGCTATTGACCCAATGCGAGCGTTCGGGCTTCCACTATCTGCAGGTATTCAAAATCCGCTACAAGGGCGAAGACCTGGGACTGATGACCCTGTATTTCGACAGCGAACAGGACGACCCGCAGACCGCTTCACTGATCAACTCGCTGTGTAACCTGATGGGACTCGTGCTGACCAATATCCGGTTGGCCGACGAGAGCCGCCAGCTGGCAGTATTGCAAGAGCGCAACCTGATGGCGCAGGGTCTGCACGACAGCATTGCCCAAACCCTTACCTTTTTGAACCTGCAGGTACAGATGCTGGAAACCGCCCTGCACGAAAACAATGCCGCACGTGCCGATGAAAACCTGCAATTCATCAAGGCCGGCGTGCAGGAATGCTATGAAGACGTGCGCGAATTGCTGCTCAATTTCCGCACCAAAATCACCCGCAAGGAATTTACCGAAGCGGTGGATACCTTGAGCCGGCGTTTCGAGCAGCAAACCGGCGTGCCGGTACGGGTGAGCTGGCGCGGCAACGGCCCGCAACTGGGCAGCGAACAGCAGCTGCAGTTTATTTTTATCCTGCAGGAGAGCCTGTCCAACATCCGCAAGCATGCCGAGGCCAGCGAAGTGGAGATTGTGTTCGACAACCGGCAGGACTTTGTGATGCAGATTACCGACAACGGCCGCGGTTTTGACACGGCCGCCCTGTCCACCCTTTCAGGCAGCCATGTCGGGCTCAACATCATGCGCGAGCGTGCCTTGCGCATCCATGCCGAGCTGGAATTGGTTTCCGAGCCACAACAATACACCCGGATTACCCTTACTCTACCCCAACAAGAAAGAATTCTGGTATGACCCAAAACCCGGCGATCAAAATCGTGCTGATCGATGACCACACCCTGTTTCGCAGCGGCATCAAGGCGCTTTTGGCCAGACAGCACGACTTCGAGGTGATCGGCGAAGCAGCCGACGGCTTGAGCGGCGTCAAATTGGTGGAGCAGCTGCAGCCCGATGTGGTGCTCCTGGACTTGGACATGCCGGTGATGCACGGCCGCGACGCCCTGGCGCAAATCCTCAGCAGCCGTCCCGAACAGACCGTGCTCATGCTCACCGTGTCCGAAGACAGCGAAGACTTGACCGAATGCATGCGCTTGGGTGCGCGCGGCTTTCTGCTGAAAAACATCGATGCCGAATTTTTGGTGGATGCCATCAAAAAAGCCGCTGCCGGCGACAATGTGTTTTCGCCGGAAATGACCGCGCGGCTGGTGCAGTCCCTGATCCGCCCGCACAACCCGCAACCGGCCGGCGCACTGGACAGCCTGACCCCGCGCGAAATGGAAATCCTCGGCCATCTGGCCGCCGGCCACAGCAACAAAATCATCGCCCGCAAGCTGGATTTGGCCGAATCCACCATCAAAGTGCACGTACAGAGCATCTTGAGAAAATTGGAATTGTCCAGCCGCGTACAAGCCGCCGTG
>JBHAET010000018.1:0-4633 GCA_041855705.1 Neisseriaceae bacterium | reverse complement strand
GAATACAAAGCGGGCAAAGAAAAAGCGTTTAACGCGCTGGTCGGCCAGGTGATGAAAGCCAGCAAAGGCAAAGCCAATCCGCAGCAGGTGCAGGAATTGATGAAAGCCAAATTGCAATAAGGCCGGACATATTGCAAAACCGTGGCAGGCTGCCTGAAAACAGCCCATGCCGGTTTTCAGGCAGCCCGAAATGTAGAAAATCCCAAGTCGTGTCGTCAGAATGCTTGCGAAGCGGTTTGTTGAGGGAAAACATGCAGTTCAGTAGGTCGGGCATCCGTGCCCGACGGCTTTCCGAGAAGATAAGCACCTTAGATAAAGGAGACGAGGTATGAACAAGCTCAATAATTTGCTTTTGAGCATGGTTGCAGCAAGCGCCTTGGCTTTTACCGGTGATGCGTTTGCGCAATCGGACGAGCACCACCGGCAGTGGAACCCCAGCCACCCGGGCTACGATGGCAATCGAGGCGGCACATCAAACGCGCCAACCGTAATTCGCGAAGTCTGGCGCAATCACTACGGTGCGATTGCAGCGGATTCAGCAGAGGGCAGGGGCGGCTTTGCCGAGGATCAGCCCAGTGCCCGTGCCGCGCGTCGGGAGGCATTGCGCCAATGCGGCACGCGCAATTGCAAGATCGTGGCGCAAAGCACCAATGGCTGCCTGGCCCACGCCTATGGCGGTGGCGCAAATGCGTATGGTGGAGGGAATACGGCAGAGGAAGCTGCGCAGGACGCCATAAATATTTGCCTTGCAGCAGGCATCAACACGTGTCAGATACAGTACCTTCACTGCAACTATCCCGTCCGCCTGAATTAAGGTAGCTGTGGGGCGGCTAAACCCACCGAGCCAAGACCTAAGGCTACCTGAAACGGTTTTCAGGTAGCCTTAGGTCTTGGGCAAAGTCCAGTAGGTCGGGCATTCATGCCCGACGCGGTTTGATGGTTCAACGGTTTAATGATCCACCGTTTGCCGTCGGGCAAGGATGCCCGACCTACTGGGTAGGCGTAGCCGCATGCCGTCAAACCTGTTGGTGCATCAAGCGGTTTGATGATGCGCCGTTTGCTGTTGGGTGACGTCGACAGACCCTGACACGCCATCATCTGTTTTGAGGATCAAACCATGCCCCGCCCACGCCCGTCACGGCCGCCATCGCCATCTTCTACCGGCCGGTGGCGCAGACAGGGTGGCGATGACAGATTATTGTTTGAGCGGGTGGTGTTGTTTCTGTGCGGTGTGCTGTCTGCCGGATTGGGGGTGCTGATTATTTGGGCGGTGTCGCATGAATCTGCCGCCCCGCTATTATTGTTTGTCTTTGCCACACCATTTTTGCTGCTGGGTTTGGCTTTGTGGTGGGTGGCGGTGTGGGGCAGCGGCAAAGCCGTGGAAACTTGGGCGGATATGCTGCCCGGAGAGTGGGTGATGCTGGCAGTGGTGGTGGTGGCGATGCCGATTTATTGTTGGCTTGAGCGACGGCATCGGTCGAAATAACTGTGCCGGCATCATTCAGGCAGCCGGAGATCTTTGCTCGCCGTTTGCCGCGGATAATGGTTTTCAGGCAGCCTGAGTCAGCCGAATGTTATGAGGCGCCGGTTTCGTCATCGGGACTGTGCTGTTGGTGGGCTGACGAATCCGCTGCGGCTTCTTCGTCGCCATAATATTTCACCCCGATTTTGATCGGCGCACGGCCTTGTGATTTGCGGTGGTGGTTGGTGTCGCGCAATGAATAGGCACAGCCGCAGTATTCCTGCTGATAGAAGTGCTCGCGCTTGCTGATTTCGATCATGCGCGCGCTGCCGCCGCCTTTGCGCCAGTTGTATTCCCAATAGGTGAGGCCGGGGTATTTTTCGGCAGCGCGCACGCCGCATTCGTTGATTTGGTTCATGTTTTTCCAGCGCGAGATGCCCAGTGAGCTGGTGATCACCGGAAAACCGTGTTCATGGGCATAAAGCGCGGTGCGCTCGAAACGCATGTCGAAACACATGGTGCAGCGGCGGCCGCGTTCCGGGTCCATTTCCATGCCTTTGGCGCGTTCGAACCAGTTGTCGACATCGTAATCGGCATCAATAAACGGAATGCCGTGTTTTTCGGCAAAAGCGATGTTTTCGTTTTTGCGGATTTCGTATTCTTTTTTCGGGTGGATGTTGGGATTGTAGAAATAAATGGTGAAGTCGATGCCGCTGGCGAGCATGGCTTCCATCACTTCGCCCGAACAGGGGGCGCAGCAGGAATGCAACAGTACTTTTTTCTCACCGTTCGGCGGGGTGAGTACGGGACGGTCGATGGCGGTGACTTCGGCGGCAGGCGGTTTGGGATCGGCAGAATGGGTCATGGTGGTGTGTGGTGATGGTTTTGGCCGCCATTTTAGCGCCAAGTGCGCACCAAAGCCATCCCGGTGCGATTAATGCGGCAAATCCCCCGGATCAGACAAAAAGCACGGCAAGATATTCAATCTTGCCGTGCTTTTTGTCTGGCAGATGCGATGTTGCTTTAAAACCGCTTCGCAAGCCTGAGGGCGATATGCCCCGGGCGGTTCAGTTTAAGCTGTCCAGATAGCGTTCGGCATCCAGAGCGGCCTGGCAGCCGGATGCGGCGCTGGTAATCGCCTGGCGGTAAACATGGTCTTTCACGTCGCCGGCAGCCCAAACCCCGGGGATGTTGGTGGCGCCGGCATTGCCCTCATTGCCGCCCAGGGTTTTCAGGTAGCCGGTTTCGTCCATGTCGAGTTGGCCTTTGAAAATGGCGGTGTTGGGTTGGTGGCCGATGGCAATGAACACGCCTTTGACCGCGATGTCTTCGCTGTGACCGTCGTTGTGTTGCAAACGGGCGCCGGTCACGCCACTGTCGTCACCCAGGATTTCGGCCAGATTGGCGTTCAGTTTCAGGCTGATTTTGCCTTCTTCCACCCGTTTCATCAGTTTGTCGACCATGATTTTTTCGGCGCGGAACGTGTCGCGGCGGTGAATCAGGGTGACGTGCCGGGCGATGTTGGCCAGATACAGCGCTTCTTCCACGGCGGTATTGCCGCCACCCACCACGGCCACATCCTGGCCTTTGTAGAAAAAGCCGTCGCAGGTGGCGCAGGCCGACACGCCTTTGCCGGCAAACGTTTCCTCGCTGGGCAGCCCCAGGTATTTGGCCGAGGCGCCGGTGGCGATGATCAGGGCATCGCAGCTGTAGCTGCCGGCATCGCCTTTGAGCACAAAGGGGCGCTGTTGCAGGTTCACTTCATTGATTTGGTCAAACACCATTTCGGTGCCGAAACGCTCGGCATGGGCCAAGAAGCGTGCCATCAGTTCCGGGCCTTGCACGCCTTGGTCGTCGGCCGGCCAGTTGTCCACTTCGGTGGTGGTCATCAATTGGCCGCCCTGGGCAATGCCGGTGATGATGACCGGCTGCAGGTTGGCGCGCGCGGCGTAAATGGCGGCGGTGTAGCCGGCCGGGCCGGAGCCCAGGATAATCAGTTTGTGGTGGCGGATGTCGCTCATAAAACGTCCTCAGTCAATATGGGTTTCGGGGGGCGATGATGCTCCCAAATGGCGGTGATGGCCAATTGCTTGTGTTTATCCGGTCATAGCCTGCAACCTTTGCCGGCCAAACCGTTTGTGGTTTATGGCCGCTCAGTGGTGGCCGCCGGCTTCGCCGTCCAGATAATACACGGTGCCGCAATACGGGCATTCGATGCGGCTGTGGGACTGGATGGGCAAAAACACGCGCGGGTGGCCGTTCCAGCTTTCATTGTCGGGGCCGGAGCAGTGCAGCGGCAAATCGTGTGCGCTCAGGGTAATCACCGGGCGCTCGGCAGTTTGACTCATTGAAAACTCCTTGTGCAAAACGGGTTTTCAGGCAGCCTAAAGGCTGCCTGAAAACCCGGATTATACACCGCAGACGGGCAAAAAGTCAGACACCGTCGCCGTCTTCCAAATCAACCATGCTCAGCGAATCCAGATTGCTGCTGCCCTGTTTTTTGCTGCTGTTCAGTTCGATGTTCAGGCGCAAATCATTCACCGAATCGGCATTTTTCAGTGCGTCATCGTAGGTGATGAGGCCGGCTTCATACAAATCAAACAAAGACTGGTCAAAGGTCTGCATGCCCAAATCGCGCGAGCGCGACATGATTTCCTTCACCCCGTGGATGTCGCCGTTGAGGATGAGTTCGGAGATCAGCGGTGAGTTGAGCAACACTTCCACCGCCGCCACCCGGCCTTTGTCGCCGGGTTTGGGAATCAGGCGTTGGGAAATAAAGCCTTTCAAGTTGAGCGACAGGTCATTGAGCAGTTGGTTGCGCCGCTCTTCGGGAAAGAAATTGATGATGCGGTCCAGTGCCTGGTTGGCGCTGTTGGCGTGCAGGGTGGCCATGCACAAATGGCCGGTTTCGGCAAACGCCAGGGCATAGTCCATGGTTTCGCGGTCGCGGATTTCGCCAATCAGGATCACGTCCGGCGCTTGGCGCAGGGTGTTTTTCAGCGCCGCAAACCAGTTGTCGGTGTCCACACCCACTTCGCGCTGGGTGACGATGCAGTTTTTGTGCGGATGCACAAATTCGATCGGATCTTCGATGGTGATGATGTGGCCGTGGCTGTTGCGGTTGCGGTAGTCGATAAGCGCGGCCAGCGAAGTGGATTTGCCCGAGCCGGT
>JBHAET010000017.1:0-3251 GCA_041855705.1 Neisseriaceae bacterium | reverse complement strand
CCTGTTCGAACTACCGTTTGAAAACGAACGCTTCCAAATCATCGAAGACGACGGCGCCCAGTACATCAAGGTGCTCTACGGCAGCGGGGTGGATGTGCTGCTGGTGGACGGTTTTGACGGCGAACAGATTATTGATGACTTGGTGGCCGAACCGTTTTTTGCCGACTGCCGCGCCGCACTGGCCGATCACGGCATTTTGGTCACCAACTGGTGGCAGGGCGACAAACGTTACCCGGCCTTTGTCCAACGTCTGAAAAAAGTATTTGACGGCCAGGTGCTGGCCATTCCGGCCGCCACCCACGGCAATGTGGCGGTACTGGCCTTTGCCCGGGCACCGGCACGTCATGCCGCCACCTTCTGGCAACAACGGGCGCAACAATTGAGCGAGCGCCATCATTTGGAATTCGACGTCCTGCTGCAACATGCGCTCAAACAAACCGAACTGCCGCTGTTGCGTTAGGTGTGTTGTCGGCCATGCGGCACCGGTTTTCAGGCAGCCTTAACACATCAAGGCTGCCTGAAAACCCCATCAGACTGAGGTCTTTGCAAAATACCCAGGGCTTTATGCCACCACCCCCAGTCGCAGCGCCAGCGGAAATTGATGCGGCAAAAACTGCTGCTTGAGCGCTTCCAGCTCAGCCAGATTGGCCGCCTCATCCGCCAGCGCCACTCCATCGCGCAACATCACCTGCCCCAATGCCTGCAAAATGCGCCAGACATAGGCCGTCCACTCTGCCGGCGGCACACCTTCCACATGTGCGAGCAAAAACAGCTGTTGGATGCGGCCAAACGGATGTGCGCCACCGGTGACCGGACTGGCAAGATGGGCAATCGGGTTGTGCTGTGTGCTGCTGCGTTGCAACAGTTCATGGTTGAGGCGGTGCGCCGCCGGCGTGGCGGGCGCAATATCGGTCTCATCCTGTACCAGCGTCAGTGCATCCTGCCCGGCCAACAGGGCAATCAGATTGGTCAGCTGATGGAAATTCACCCGGCCGGCCAAGGCGCGGATCAGATCGCCAACCTCATGACACTCGTTGTCCTGCAAGAGGTCGAGCAGCGGATCCAGCAGTTCGGGCCACAGCTGTGTGGTGCGGCGGTTGCTGACATCGTAACCAATCTCGGCCCGCGGCTTGAGCAGCATGATGCGCAGCTTGCTCCATTCGCGCTTGAGCTCTTCATCATTGAGCGGATATTGCCCCTTGATCCAGAAATCGCTGCGAAACTGGGTATTGAGCAAATAATCCTTGACGGTTTGCCGCAGCGAGGGATTGGTGGTCTGCTGCATCAATGCCTGTTGCGCTTCGTCATACAGGCAGTCGGCAAAATCATCCACATAGCGCGCCGAACAGGCAAAGCTCAGTTTGGCTTCAGACAGGCATTTTTCAATATCGGCAAAATACATCGGCTGCCAGTCCTGATTGAGGTATTCGTGTGCCAGATAATTGCGGTTCTGCTGCGCCAGATGCTGCGTTTTTTGCAGAATGTGCGGCGCCTGCTGCTGCAACAGATGGCTGAGGCTGAGTACCTGCTCGGTTTGTGCAATCGCCTGCGCCGTATTTTCTTCCTGGCTGAACGCCGCCGCCGCATAGCGGTTGTACTGCAACAGCAAATGGCGCATCGGTGCATGCGCCGCCCAGCCGGGTAAGGTGTTGTAGCTGACATAAAGCACACCGCCCAATTTGAGCTTGCGACGCACGAAATCGACGATAATCCGGCGGTTTTCTTCGGAAATCCACGACCAGATGCCATGCAGGCCGATGAAATCAAACGCCGGCAAATCCTCGCGCCGGCAAAATTCGTTAAACCCCTGATCGGCAATCAATACCTTGTCCGACGCCGCACGATCCGCCAGTTTCTGCGCAAACAGCGCATGCGCCGGGTTGAAATCGGTGGCATACCAGCGGGCATGGCCGGCGGCGGCGTGCATATTGAGTGACACACCCTGGCCAAAACCCAGCTCGCAAGCATGCTGCACGCGGGGCACCGGCAGACGCGCCATCAGCAGCGGAATCACCATTTGCCGGGGATTGAGATGCGGATAATAACCGTGTGTATAGGTGACATTGTTCACATAACCTTCAGACCAGCCGGACATCAAGAGGCTCCTTGTCAAAAAACCGGTGTCCTTGCACCAAAGTTTGCCAGCATACCCGATTTTGGCGACCGGCGGGCAATCGCACAACGGCCGAACAATGACGTAAAATCTGTACCGGAATAGTTTGCGCTGGCCACCGCTGCCCGCTGCCGAACGGTTGTGCCCATCACACAAGGAGAAACCCATGTTCGACTGGCTGAAAAAACTGCTCACCGGCGATGCCAGCACCCTCCCCGCCGATGCCAAGGTCGAGCGCGATGGCGAAGGCCGGGTGGTGCGCGTTACGCAAACCTTAAGCGCCGCCCCGGCAGATCAGGCCACCGGGAACGAGCGCCCCGCACCGCCGAAACTAGTGCTGGCCGAAAGCAGCAAACCGGCACTGGCCGACGCCTCGCGCTGGCTGCATGGGCAAAACATCCTCGCCGCGCAGCACTGGGGCATGGGTCTGGAAAGCCATTTCAGCTTCAATCAGGGTGATGGCCTGCTGCGGCTGGTGTTTGCCGACGGCCACGAACTTGCGCTGCCTTCGCAACTTCTGGGCAGCTTCGATGCCCGCAACCGCAGCTTCATGTGGGGCTGGCACAACCCCTCGTTCCACGACGCACTGAAAGTGGGCGCGGAAGCCGCGCGCGAGGCCGGTGCCGAGCTGGGCGAGGCCGGATTTGCCGAGCCGCTGCAAACCGTGGCGTTTGACGACCTTACCCCAATGCTGGCCTTTGCCGCCCGCGCCGCCGGTTGCGACGGCCTGTACCGCGCCTATCTGGACGGCGGCACTACCGTGTTCATCGGTTTTGCCCTGCCCCAGAGCCAGCCCCCGCTCGACGTGCCCGATGCCGCCACCATCGCCCAGGTACAAGCACGGGTGGAAATGCACGATCGCGACATGCTGGCGCAGGATCAGGCCTATCGCGAACAGGAATCCGACGAAGACGACGGCCTGTTGCGCCACATTCTGGATGCCAAAATGGTCATCTGGCAGCGCGACTGGGTACGCGAGGACGACTACTGGCACCCGTCCTCGGTCGGCTGGCCGTCCAGCCACGACCGCCAGCGTGCCGATGTGCAGTTTTTCGCCGCCCATCCCGACGGCGGCGTGCTCGATTGCCGCATCGGCCCGGACGTGAAAAAAACCATCTACCACCTGCAACTGATGGAT
>JBHAET010000016.1:0-2898 GCA_041855705.1 Neisseriaceae bacterium | reverse complement strand
GGAGCGGTAGGCTGGCATGGGTGGGGTTCCTTGCAGGTTTGGTTGTCCGGCCGATGGGCGGCGGTTGGCGGTGTGAATGGTGGTCAAAATAGGATGGGTCTAAGGAGTGTCGTTAGAAAGTATTGTGGCGGTATTTTTGGCTAAAATCCGCACCTGCGGCGTTAAAAATGCGCGCAAGGTGTTCAATCTGGCTGCGGTTTTGCTGTCTGGCAGATGCCAATTACCGTGTTTTCGCTGCCTAAGGCTGCCTGAAAAGGTTTCAGGCAGCCTCGGGTGCCGGAATCAGGCTTTGATCACAATGGTTTTGGCAATATAGTCTTGCAGTGTGCGGCGCAGGGTTTGGGTGCGGAACAGCATGATGGTGCAGACAATGGTCGGGATGTAGCCGATCAGGTCAAACAGGGGGCCGTAGGCTTCAATGCCTTCCAGATTGCCGGTCAGGCCGAAGAACACGCCAATGACGGCACCGATAATAAAGGCAAACACCATCACCAGCAGACCGTATACCACTTCGCGCAACAGTACGGTGCCGACAAAGCCGGGGTTGTTGCCGTTCAGATCCACCACTTTGATGCCGAGCAGGCGCTTGCCCACCGATTGGCCGCGCTGGGTCATCCAGATGCATTGCCAGATCAGCAGTCCCAAGCCAAGCACGATGGAAGCCAATGTGCCCATGCCCAGGCTGGTGTAGTTTAATTCCGGCGAGCTGCCGGTCCAGATGGCGAACAGTGCCGGGGCTATCGGCAGAAAGACGGCGATGCTCAGCAGGGTGTTGATGATGTAGGCACCCATGCGCCGCCATGGGCTGGCCAGCTCGACTTCGGTTTCGCCATCGCCATCATACAGCGGGACATCCACAGCCGATGCCTGATAGGGGTTGTGCTGGGTGGGGGTGTTCATGTTGGGGCTCCCTTGGGTGTGAAATGAAACAATAAAACCGCAGCCTGACTCAGCCTTTGCGCGGCGGGTCATGCGGGCGCAGTTGCGGTGCCAGCTTGTCGAGAATGCCGTTGACGAATTTGTAGCCGTCGGTGCCGCCGTAGGTTTTGGTGATTTCAATCGCTTCGTTGATGATCACCGGGTACGGGGTTTCCGGCATGGCCGCCAGTTCGTGGCAGGCCATCAGCAGCACGGCACGCTCGACCGGATTGAGCTCTTCTTCGCTGCGGTCCAGAAGCGGCCGGATGTGCTGCATGTGTTCGCGCATCTGGCTGTGGCTGCCGAAAAACAGGGCGGTGAACAGGCTTTCGTCGGCTTTGGCAAACCATTCGGTTTCCCGCATTTGGCGGGCAATTTCGGCAGCCGGGGTGTCGGGATTCAATTGCGACTGGTACAGTGCCTGCACCACAAACTGGCGCGCGCGGCGGCGGGGGGTAATCATAAGGCAGGGTTCCTGTCGGTACATGGGATCAGCGCAGCAGATTGGCCATTTCCACCGCCACCACGGCGGCGTCGGCTCCCTTGATGCGGGTGCGTGCCAGTGCCTGGGCTTCGTTTTCGGTGGTGAGAATGGCGTTGGCAATCGGAATGTTGAAATCCAGGCCGACGCGGGTAATGCCGGCACCCGATTCATTGGCCACCAGCTCGAAATGATAGGTTTCGCCGCGGATGATCACACCCAGTGCAATCAGGGCGTCGTACTGGCCGCTACTGGCCATGTTTTGCAAAATCAGCGGCACTTCCAGCGCGCCGGGCACGGTGACCAGCGTGATGTGCTTGTCCTTGACGCCCAGTTGGTGCAGGCGTGCCACGCAGGCATCCAGCAGCTGGCGGCCAATGCCTTCGGAAAAGCGGGCCTGCACAATGCCGATGCGCAAGCCTTTGCCACGGTGGTCGGGAGGGAGGTGTTTCATGTTTGGTCCTTCAATTATGTGTCGGTGCCGGTGTCAATCGCGCGGCTGCCAGTCGCGCACCGCCATCCACAGGCCGGTCTCGTCGCGCTCCCAGGCACTGCCGGCCGGTGCATCGAGCAGCGGGGCAATGTCGGGACACAGCCGGCCGATGTCGGCCAGACTGTACACGGTAAAGTTGGCGGCGTTGTCGGTGTAGTCGTCGTCTTCTTCACCACTGAAAAAACGCCAGCCGCTGTCGGCTTCGAACAGCGGCGCTTCGCGATACATGAAGCCGACCGGCTCGCCGTCTTCGCTCACGGTCTTGGTGGCGATGCAGCGGCCGGTGGCGGCAGCCAGGGCTTGGGCAAACGTCGGTTTCATGCGGGATGGGGCCGGAGAATAAATGCGGCAATTTTACCCGATTTGCCGCGCTTTTAGAACTGCGGCGGTTTTCAGGCAGCGTGCTTGCCGCTGTTGAGCGAACCCAGATAGATGGCAAACAAGGTCAGTGCCGCACCGGCCCATTGCCAGCCGGTAATCGGTTTGTCGAGCCAGAAATAATCAATGACCAGAGCGGCCACCGGCTCCGACAGCAGCAGCAGGCCGGTGAGGGTGAGCGACAGCAGCGGAATGGCATAGGCAATCATGCCCCAGGCCATGCACTGCATCACCACCCCGTAAATCAGCACCAGACCGATGTCGCGCAGGGTGGCCGGATAGAGAGCATCGCTATTGAGCAGTAGCGAGGGCAGCAGCAGCACTCCGGCGCCGCCCAGGCTCACCAGCAGCATCAGCGGAAACAGGGCGGTGGGCTCGGCTTCGTGGGTTTGGCGGATGCAGGCCATGGAGGCGGCCAGCATGGCCCCGGACACGAGTCCCATCAAAATGCCGTAACCGGCGTTCAGATTGTGTTTGAACTCGGGACTGGCAATCAGCACCACGCCGCCCACCGCCAGCAGCAAACTGAACCGTTGCAGGCGGCTTTGGCGTTCGCCAAAGAAAAACCAGGCAATGGCCGCCAGAAAAAAGATTTGCAGACTGTTGAGCAGGGTGGAAATGCCGGGGC
>JBHAET010000015.1:0-2764 GCA_041855705.1 Neisseriaceae bacterium | reverse complement strand
CTCAAACAAATCGGTGTGAATCAGGCTGATGCGCTCGCCCAAATCGTAATCTTCGACATTGAGGGCCGCCACCTCCAGCGCATCCAAACTCAAGTCCACTGCGTCAATTTGGGCAGCCGGATAATGGTGCGCCATCTGAATCGCCAATGCCGCACTGCCGGTGCACAGGTCCAATGCACGGTGCACCAGCTCGTCGTACTCAATCCACGGCCGCAGCGGTTCGCCCAGCAACTCGTAAATAAACGAGCGCGGCACGATGACCCGCTCGTCCACATAAAATGCAAATTCGCCCTGCCATGCCTCATGGGTCAGATACGCCACCGGAATGCGCTTCTCAACCCGCCGTGCCACCAAATCCAGAATTTGATCCACTTCCTGCGGCAGCAGCCGCGCTTCCAAAAACGGCTCCAACGCATCCAGGGGTAAATTCAGGGTGTGCAGAATCAAATAAGCGGCTTCGTCATAGGCATTGTCGCTGCCATGACCAAAAAACAGGCCTGCCTCCTGAAATCGGCTGACACTAAAACGCAGCACGTCGCGCACACTGTACAAATGGTGACGCGCCTCGGCAAACAGGGTGTCATGGTTGGCAAATTCGGTCATCAAGACATACTCGCAATCATTGGCGTGAAAAGGTATCAAAATGGCGCTCCGGCACAGGGCACGGCGCAGCGACCCTGCTACCGGCACCGCTACAGGCGCGGCAACAATTGGCGGTTACTCGGATGCTGCCACAACGGGCGCAACAGGCGGCGGTATTCGGCCAGTTGCGGTCGGTATTGCGGATGGCGGTGATGGCTGGCAAGAAAATAATGCGCCACCAAATCCGCCTGCTGTTCCATGTTGAGGCAGCCCAGATGCGCCACCGTGTGCAACGGCGGATAACGGTAGGCACGCCGCTGCCAATATCCGCCGCGCACCCCCAGATAGATTGCCCCAAAAACCAGCGGAAAATCCTGCTGCCCCTGCCACACATGCACCAGTTCATGCACCAGCCAAGCCTGCATACTGGCGGTGCTCCGGCCAAAATCCGGCGGGCACTGGGCGGGCGGAAAATAAATCCCGTTGCCCCATACCGCGGCACTGTCGGGCCAGCGCAACCACCAGGCGCCGGCATGAATCCGCACCCGGGTAGTGTCTATTGCCGCACCAAACAGACTGTGTGCCAGCGCGGTTTCGGCAGCGGTCAAACCCCGCCCGCGATTCATGACATACCCTGCCGGCGGCGCAGGATGTGCCGCTTCCACAACCATGACACCACCCCGTAACCGAGTGCCGCCAGACTGCCGCCCAGCACCGGCACTCCCAGCAGCAAGGGTTTGCCAAACTGACCCAGCCATTGCGACAAGGACTGCCAATAATGCGCACTGCCCCATTCAGGCAGCACCAGTTCAACCGTGGGTGCCGTACCGTACAGCAAATAGTGGCCGATGTAATAGGCCGCGTAATACAGCGGCAGATAAGTCAGCGGATTGGTGTACAGCGTGGTGAACATGGCCAGCGGCAAATGGGTGCGCAACAGATAGGCCGCCAGCAGGGCGCTGAGCATTTGGGTGGGGCCGGGCATCAACCCGCAAAACAGGCCCACCGCCACCGCGCTGGCTGCCCGCCGGCGGTTCAGATGCCAGTAATAGGGTTTATCGAACCAGCGGGCAAACGGCCGCGCCCAGCGCGAGGCAAAAATCTGCTCCTGGCTGGGCAGTT
The DNA here is from genome assembly GCA_041855705.1 of Neisseriaceae bacterium. Classification (GTDB taxonomy): domain Bacteria; phylum Pseudomonadota; class Gammaproteobacteria; order Burkholderiales; family Neisseriaceae; genus JALJZY01. Next base: position 1,060 of record JBHAET010000015.1, on the reverse strand, counting down.
TTTGCCGCCAGCGTTGCCAGCGGTTTGCTTCAGAAGTATCACGCACCTTCAGGCAGCCTTTATGCCTGACGGCCGCAACAGGCCTTGTACTTTTTGCCGCTGCCGCAAACACAGGGGTCGTTGCGGCCGATTTTGCCGCCTTCGCGGCGGATGGGAGCCGGTTTGTTCAGGCGCGCCTGCCAGTAACGGTAAATGGTCAGCAGACAGTCGGGCAAAGCGCGCCGCAACTCATCCCGCTCGCGCTCGTCAATGTCCAGCAGCGCTTCCTGTTCCTCATCGGCATCATACACCCCGCCCAAGACCATGACCGGGTAAAACAAATCCTCAAACGCTTCGTCATCGGCAGCGGCAAACCAGTCGGTGGGGGCCACGTCCAGCGCATACAGATAGGCATTGCACCATGTGTAATCATCGGTCTGGCCGGTTTCATCGGCATAAAACACCAGCTCGGGCAAGCGGTTTTGCGCCAGTTCGGCCTGCATGGCCGCCGCCCATTGCGCCACCAGCGCAACCACCTGCGCGCGCTCGGCATCATCGAAATGCTGCTCTTCAGCCAAAATTTCAGGCAGCCAGGCCGCCACATCCACCGGATCCGGCCCGCTGATGAGCGCCAACACAAAACCCTGCACTTCATCCAGGCGCATGGTACTGCCCTCGGCCGCATGCCGGTCCAAAATCGCCGCCAGCTGTCGCTGTTGCTGGGCACTGAAATCACTCATCACATTGGTCCTTGGCTGGTTGGGTTGCACTGTTCGTCAGAATGCGGCTGCCGGATTCAGCGTTCCGGGGCCCCATCCCGCCGCCGCTGGCGCAACAAAATCAATACCGCACCGTCATTGCGCGGATGCGGCTCGGCATAAGCCAGTACTTCGGGATGTGCCATCAGCCAGCGGCGCACCACGGTTTTGAGCACAGGCGCAAAATCCTTGGAACCCAAACCGCTGCCATGCACCACTTCACCGCACACCCCGCGCTTCTGCACATAGGCGACAAACTGGTTCAGTACCTCTTGTGCCGCTTCTTCACGGTAGCCATGCAAATCGACACTGGCCACCACCGG
>JBHAET010000014.1:0-6277 GCA_041855705.1 Neisseriaceae bacterium | reverse complement strand
TGCGTTCAAACGTATGTTTTAAACACTTGTTTGAATCGGGGCGGTCATGAGTGCTGGCGAGCACGACACCATCGACAAAATCCTGTATGTCGCCGAGACCCATTTTGCGGTACACGGTTTTTTTGCCTCTTCGCTGCGGCAGATTACCCGTGAGGCCGGGGTCAATGTGGCGGCGGTGCATTATCACTTCGGCAGCAAGGAAGCTTTGTTTGTGGCCGTGCTCAGCCGCCGTCTGCAGCCGTTTGTGCAGGATGTGCTGGATCGGCTGGCGATACTGGCCGACGGACAGCGCCCGTTGCGGGCCGATGATGTGGTCGGCAGTTTTGTGGCCGCCTGTTTTGCCCTGATCCACAGCCACGACCGTCAGGCAGCACTGTTTTCCAAGCTGCTGTCCCGGCTGATGCTGGATGAATACCGGCCGTTTCGCGAGCAACTGGCGGCACGGCATGCCGATTTGATGCGGCCGTTGCAGGCCGCGTTTCAGGCAGCCTTGCCGCAATTGCCGCCGGAAGTGCTGCGCTGGCGCATGCATCTGGCGTTGAGCACCTTGTTCAATGCGTTTGCCGGCAATGATGTGCTCAAGGCGCTGGCCCCGGCCGAAGTGGTGAATGCCCGGGACCCGCAGCAGGTGGCGCGCTATGTCCAGCCGTTTGTGGTGGCCGGTTTGCAGGCGCCGGTGCCGGACTGATTGCCTGTTTGGCGGCCGCGCCGCAGGCCTGATGGCTGGTGCATGAGGCTGTATGTCATTTCAATCGAAGGAGAACCCCGATGCTCGGTTTGATTTTGTTACTGCTGTTTTTGGGTGCGGCGGCCTATTGGCGTGCCAATGGTTGGGTGCTGACCGCCGCCGCCGTCCTGGGCGCCTTGCTGGGCGGCGCCTGGTGGCTGGCATTGGCGGCCTTGGTGGTGGGGGCTTTGTTTTGTGTCGCCAACATCCGCCGTTCGCTGCTCACCGACCGTGTGTTTGCGGTGTTCAAAAAAGTGACGCCGCCGATGTCGGACACCGAGGCGGCAGCGATCAATGCCGGCACCGTGTGGTGGGATGGCGAACTGTTTTCCGGTAAGCCCGATTTCAACAAACTGCTGAACTATCCCGATCCCAAGCTGACACCCGAAGAGCAGGCTTTTCTGGACGGCCCTACCGAAGAGTTGTGTGCCATGCTCAACGATTGGGACATTACCCACCATCGCAAAGACCTGCCGCCGGAAGTGTGGCAGTTCATTAAAGAGCAGGGCTTTTTGGGCATGATTGTGAAAAAGCGTTACGGCGGTCTGGAATTTTCCAACTATGCCCATGCCAAAGTGGTGACCAAAATCGGCACCCGCTGCGGCAGCGCGGCGGTAACGGTGATGGTGCCCAATTCTTTGGGGCCGGGCGAGCTGCTGCAACACTACGGCACCGAGGCACAAAAAGACTATTATCTGCCGCGCTTGGCCAAGGGTGAGGACATTCCCTGCTTTGCGCTGACCAGCCCGCACGCCGGTTCCGATGCCGGTGCGATTCCCGACTTCGGGGTGGTGTGCCGCGGCAGCTATACCGACCCGCGCACGGGCGAATCGTTTACCGATGTATTGGGGGTGCGGGTTTCGTGGGAAAAACGCTGGATTACGCTGGCGCCGGTGGCCACGGTGTTGGGCTTGGCCTTCAAAATGTACGATCCGGACGGCCTGTTGGGCGAAACCCGTGATATTGGCATTACCTGCGCGCTGGTACCGACCGAATATGCCGGGGTGGAAGTGGGCCGCCGTCATTATCCGGCCGGTGCGGTGTTCATGAACGGCCCGACTTGGGGCAAAGACGTGTTCATTCCGCTGGAATGGATCATCGGCGGAGCGGAATATGCCGGCAAAGGCTGGCAAATGCTGGTGGAATGCCTGTCGGTGGGCCGTTGCATCTCGTTGCCGGCCAACTCGGTGGCCGGCGGCAAAGTGGCCAGCTACACCACGGCGCTGTATGCCCGCATCCGTGACCAATTCGGTCTGCCCATCGGCAAGTTTGAAGGCGTGGACGAAGCCTTGGCGCGCATCGGCGGTTTGACCTACCAGATGGAGGCGGCGCAGGATTTGGCGCTCACCGCCTTGGACATGGGCGAGAAACCGAGCGTGATTTCGGCCATGCTCAAATACCACAACACCGAGCGCTTGCGCAAAACCGTCAACGATGCCATGGACATCCACGGCGGCCGCGCCGTGGTGTGGGGGCCGCGCAATTATCTGGCTTCCGGCTACCTGAGCATTCCGATTGCGATTACCGTGGAAGGCGCCAACATTCTCACCCGCAGCATGATGATTTTTGGTCAGGGTGCCATTCGCTGTCATCCTTATGTATTGAAGGAAATGCAGGCAGCCTATGCCAATGACGCCGCCGCCTTTGATGCCGCTTTCAGTGCCCACGGCCGCTTTATCCTCAGTAACGTCTTCCGCAGCCTGTGGCTGGGGCTGACCAACGGCCGCTTTTCCGCCAGTCCCAAAGGCGGGGTGACGGCACGCTATTACCGGCAGCTCAACCGGGTGGCCGCCAATTTTGCCCTGCTGGCCGACATGAGCATGTTCAGCCTGGGCGGCAGCCTGAAATTCCGGGAAAAAATTTCCGCCCGTTTGGGAGATGTGTTGTCCAATCTGTATATCGCCAGCGCGGTGCTCAAACGCTTTGAGAAAGAAGGCAGCCAGCCGGCCGACGAACCTTTGCTGCATTATGCCGCCCAGCAGGCGCTGTATGATGCGCAAACCGCGATGGATGGGGTGCTGAAAAACCTGCCCGCCCGCCCGTTGGCCTGGTTGCTGCGCCTGTTGATTCTGCCCACCGGCCTGCGCATTGCGCCGCCGTCTGACCGGGTGGGCAGCCAAGTGGCCGAAGCCTTGATGCGCGGTGACGATACCCTGGCCCGCTTGAGCCGTTTCATGCACATTCCGGCAGATGAAGCCGAGGCGGTGGGGGTGCTCAAACCGGCCCATACGGCGGTGCTGGCGGCCGAAGCGGTGGAGAAAAAACTGCGTGGCTGGGAGCGCCAGGGCGAACTGGTGGCGGTATCGCCGGCAGAGCGCTTGCAGGAAGCCCGTGACAAGGGCCTGATCAGCGATGACGAGTTCGAGCAGGTTGGCCGTGCCCGTGCCCTCAAGCGTGCGGTGATCATGGTGGACGACTTCGACATGGCTTTGCAGCAGCATGATGAAGCCTTGTTGCAGCGACATGTGTTCTGAAGCATGCCTGCCGGACGGGGTATCCGTGTCCGGCCGGGGTTCAGGCAGCCTGAATCCCGGCTGGATACGCGAAAGCTGCATTGTTTAAAAGAAAACAAGTAAAAACAGCGTAAGCAAAAATGCCAATGCCAAATTAATAAAGGCAAATATTGTTAAAAAAAGTCAAAAATAGAGTAGCTATACCAGTGATGTTTCGGTATAGAATGACTGAACGCCGCCGCAGAGGACGGCTGTCACACACTGTTTTTGGAGAAACCGAGATGAAACGTAATCTGTTGACCACCCTGAAAACCAGCGCCGTATGGATTGGCGGCGCACTGATGGCACAAAGCGCCTGGGCGTCTGGCTATCATTTTGGCACCCAGTCGGTGAATGCGCAGGCCACGGCCAATGCATCCACCGCCGAGGCGGCCGATCCGTCCACCGTTTTCCACAACCCTGCCGGCTTGACCCATTTGGAAGGGACCCAAGCCACCATCAATTTGAATCTGGTGGCGCCCAGCGTCAAGTATGACGACGCCAAGGCCGAATACCCGGCCAGCGTGCTGACCGGCGGCCAAAAGCAGGCGGTGGCAGGGGAGACTTCAGGCAGCATTGATCCCGGTTTGAGCGTGGTACCGCACCTGTATGCATCGCACCGCTTAAACGAGCGGGTGGCATTGGGTTTGGGCCTGTACGTACCGTTTGGCTCCGGCACCGAGTATGACAAAGATTCGGTTTTGCGCTACAACCTGAACAAGCTGGGTCTGGAAACCATGGCCTTGCAGCCGACAGTGGCGTTCAAGCTGAATGACCAGCATTCATTCGCCATTGGCCTGGTGGCCCAGCACACCAAGGCCGATTTGCGCCAGTTTGCCAACTTCGGTGCGGCGATTCAGGGTACCGCCGCCCGCCAGGCCCAGCAGGCCCAGCAAGCGGCGCAACAAGCAGCCGCTGCGGCCCAGCAGGCTGCGGCTGCCGGTGATCTGACGGCGGCGCAAACCTACCAGGCGCAGGCGCAGCAGTATGCGGCGGCGGCCCAGCAAGCCGCCACGGTGATGAACCGTTTTGGCAATGGCACGGCCGATGGCTATGCCGAGGTGGAAGGTGGCGATTGGGGTTTCGGTTACAACCTGGCCTGGTTGTGGGACATCAATGACCGGGCGCGGGTGGGTGTGAACTACCGTTCCAAAATCAACCACACCCTGAGCGGGGAGGCCGAATGGCAGCTGTATGATCCGGTGTTCCGCGATGCCACTTATGGCACCCTGGCCACCAACGGCATTCGTGGTGCCGGTTATGCGGCGAAGGAAGACGCGAATGTCAAAATCGTCACCCCCGAATCACTGTCGCTGCACGGCATGTACAAAATCAATCCGCAATGGAATGTGTTTGGTGATCTGACCTGGACCCGTCACTCACGTTTCAACCGGGTGGAATTGAATTTTGCCAACGACAAAGTGGTGGCCGATCCGGTGAATGGCGGCACCACCATGAGCAACCAGACCATTCTGAACCCCAATTGGCGCAACACCTGGCGCCTGGCCTTGGGTGCCTCGTACCAGGTCAGCGAGCCCTTGCAGCTGCGCTTCGGCTGGGCCTATGACCAGTCGCCGGTGAAAAGCAGCAACTACCGGATGAGCACCTTGCCGGATGCCAACCGCATGTGGTTCTCCTTCGGTACCAAATACGACTTCAACAAAAACCACACCGTGAACCTGGCCTACACTTATGTTCACATCAACAAGGCGCGTGCCAATGTGAACGGTTGGTGCGGTGCGGCCGAAAGCGGTGTCAATGCCCAAGCGTGCGTGTCCAGCCGCACCAATGGCTCGGCCAGCTTCAAGAGCCATTCGCACATTCTGGGTGCACAATACACCTACCGGTTCTAAAACCGGTACCGGGTTGAGGCTGCCTGAAAAGCCGTGATGTTTTTCAGGCAGCCTTTTGCAGCCGGCTGACACCAGCGTGCCGCATCCGGCATGCTGCTGCCAGCCCGTTGCGGGCCGGCCGCCGTTGCGACTGCCGGTTTTGATTGCCGATTCATCTGTTTCAGGAGTACACCATGACCCAAGCCAAATTCACCATCCGCAAAGCCGCCGTATTGGGCGCCGGGGTAATGGGGGCGCAAATTGCCGCCCATCTGGCCAATGCCAAAGTACCCACCGTACTGTTTGACCTGCCGGCCAAGGAAGGGCCGAAAAACGCGATTGTCAATCAGGCGCTGGCGGCGCTGAAAAAGCAAAAACCGGCCCCTCTGGCCAGCCGTGATGCGCTGGATTACATTCGGGCCGCCAATTACGAAGACGATTTGGCCGAACTGAATGACTGCGACGTGGTCATTGAGGCGGTGGCCGAACGTTTGGACATCAAAGAAGCCGTCTATGCCCAAGTAGCGCCGCATTTGGGCGCGCACACCATTTTTGCCAGCAATACTTCGGGACTGTCGATCGAAACCCTGGCCAGCAAATTCCCGGCCGATTTGAAACACCGCTTTTGCGGCGTGCATTTTTTCAATCCGCCGCGCTACATGCATCTGGTGGAGCTGATTCCCACCGCCGATACGGCGCCGGAGTATCTGGACAATCTGGAGCGTTTTCTGGTCAGTACCTTGGGCAAGGGTGTGGTGCGGGCCAAAGACACGCCCAATTTCATCGGCAACCGCATCGGCGTGTTTTCGATGCTGGCCACCATTGACAATACCCAGCGCTTCGGTCTGCGCTTTGACGTGGTGGATGATTTGACCGGCAAACGGCTGGGCCGTGCCAAATCCGCCACCTACCGCACCGCCGATGTGGTGGGGCTGGATACCTTCGCCCATGTCGCCAAAACCATGGAAACCGCCTTGCCGGACGATCCGTGGCATGCCTTCTTCGGCATTCCCGACTGGCTGCAAACCCTGATTGCCAACGGTGCACTGGGGGCCAAAACCCGCGCCGGCATCTTCAAAAAAGAAGGCAAGCGCATCATGATGTTTGACCCGGCCGCGGGCGAGTATGTGCCGAGCAACCAGAAAGCCGATCCGGCGGTTACCGCCTTGCTCAAAGAGCCCGATTGGGGCAAAAAGCTGGCGGCCCTGCGCCAGAGCGAACACCCG
>JBHAET010000013.1:0-4399 GCA_041855705.1 Neisseriaceae bacterium | reverse complement strand
TTTTCCTCAAAAAACCGCTTCACAAGCCTTCTGACGACGCCCCCTAAACCTTCAGGCAGCCTGCACCGAAGGCTGCCTGAAAACCTTGATCACCGGAACCTGTTATGAACCCGCAAGACCTGAATCAAAAACGCCAACACACCCAGCAACTGCTCGACCAGGCCGAACTGCTGTTCGACCAGCACGCCTGCGATCAGGCACTGGCCCGCATGGCCGAAGCAATCCGTACCGACCTGGGCGACAAATACCCGCTGCTGCTGCCGGTGATGGGCGGTGCCGTGGTGTTTACCGGCAAATTGCTGCCCCTGCTGCGCTTTCCGCTGGATTTCGATTATGTGCACATTTCGCGCTACGGCGACAAATTGCAAGGCGGCAACTTCAACTGGGTGCGCGCACCGCAAAGCAGTGTTGAAGGTCGCCACGTCCTGATTTTGGACGACATTCTGGACGAAGGGCACACCATGGCCGCCATCATCGACCATGTGCGGGCACTGGGTGCCGCCTCGTGCGCCAGTGCCGTGTTTGCCAACAAACTGATCGACAAACCCAAACCGGTGACTGCCGACTACATCGGCCTCAACGTGCCCAACCGCTATGTGTTCGGCTACGGCATGGATGTGGCCGGTGCCTGGCGCAACCTGGACGCCATCTATGCCCTGGCCGGCCACTGAAGGGCTCGGCCATCATGATCAGCCCTGCAGATCTTGCCTTTGACCGCCGCCACATCTGGCACCCCTACACCTCGATGACACAGCCGTTGCCGGTGTATCCGGTGGCACGTGCCGAAGGCGTGCGGCTACATCTGACAGACGGCCGCACCCTGATTGACGGCATGTCCTCCTGGTGGTGCGCCCAACACGGCTACAGCCACCCGCGCCTCACCGCCGCCCTCAGCCAGCAGGGGGCGACCCTGTCGCACGTCATGTTCGGTGGCATCACCCACGAACCGGCCATCGGCCTGTGCCGGCAATTGCTGGCCATGCTGCCGCCGGCGCTGGAATGCGTGTTTCTGGCCGATTCCGGTTCGGTGGCCGTGGAGGTGGCCTTGAAAATGGCCCTGCAATACTGGCACGCCCGGGGAGAGCCGCGCCACAAAATGCTGACCATCAGCCACGGCTACCACGGCGATACCTTCGGTGCCATGAGCGTGTGCGATCCGGTCAACTCCATGCACCGGCTCTACCACCGCTTCCTGCCCGAACACATTTTCCTGCCGGCACCGCAAAGCCGTTTTGACGGCGACTGGCTGCCGCAGGACGGCGCCTTGCTGGCCGAGACACTGGCCAGCCGGCACCGTGAAATCGCCGCCCTCATTCTGGAGCCGGTGGTACAGGGTGCCGGCGGCATGCGTTTTTACCATCCCGAATACCTGCGCCAGGCACAGGCCCTGTGCCGCGAATACGGCGTGCTGCTGATTGCCGATGAAATCGCCACCGGCTTTGGCCGCAGCGGCCGCCTGTTTGCCTGCGAACATGCCGGTGTGGTGCCGGACATCATGTGTGTCGGCAAGGCGCTGACCGGCGGCATGCTCACCCTGTCGGCCAGCATCGCCACCCGCCATGTGGCCGAGACGGTGTGCAGCGGCGAAGCCGGGGTGTTCATGCACGGCCCCACCTTTATGGGCAATCCGCTGGCCTGCGCGGTGGCCAGTGCCAACCTGGAACTGCTGGCCGAAAACCACTGGCCCGCACAAGTGGCGGCCATCGAACAACAACTCACCGCCGCCCTGCAGCCTTTACGGCAGCTGGCCAGCGTGGCCGATGTACGGGTGCTCGGCGCCATCGGCGTGGTCGAGATGCAGCAACCGGTGGACATGGCCCAAGCACAGGCGTTTTTTGTCGATCGCGGCGTATGGATCCGCCCCTTCGGCCGACTGGTGTATCTGATGCCGCCCTACATCATTCATGCCGACGAGTTGCAGCAGCTGACCGATGCCATTGCCGCCTGGTGCCGGCAATCAGCCTGAGACCTTTGCAAAACCGCCAGACGTGGATGCAGTTCAAGGCGTAGCAGCGCACAACGCTTCAAATGCGCCACAGATGGGGGTTTTACAAAGGTCTCAGCCTGAAGCATTGAACACGGTCGCCACCAATCAAAAAGGCCAATCCGGTTCAGGATTGGCCTTTGGCTGGCACAACAATCAATCGCCTCAGGTCTGGCTGCCGCCCACCGTCAAACCGGCATCGATGCGCAGGGTGGGCTGGCCCACACCCACCGGCACGCTCTGGCCGTCTTTGCCGCACACCCCCACGCCGCTGTCGAGGCTCATGTCATTGCCGATCATCGACACGTGCTTCAGCACTTCCGGGCCGTTGCCCACAATGGTGGCCCCTTTCACCGGATATTGCAGCCGGCCGTTTTCCACCCACCAGGCCTCCGAGGCGCTGAACACGAATTTTCCGCTGGTAATGTCCACCTGGCCGCCGCCAAAATTGACCGCATACAAACCCTTGTCCACCGACGCAATGATGTCGGACGGATCGCAACCGCCATTTTCCATGAAGGTATTGGTCATCCGCGGCATCGGGGTGCTGGAATAGCTTTCGCGGCGGCCATTGCCGGTGACCGGCACGCCCATCAAACGGGCATTGGTTTCGTCTTGCAGGTAGCCGGTCAGAATGCCGTCTTCAATCAGCACCGTGCGGCCGGTGGCATTGCCTTCGTCATCGATGGTCAGCGAACCGCGACGGCCGGCCAGATTGCCCTGGTCCACCACGGTGACACCAGGTGCCGCCACCCGTTGCCCGATGCGGCCGGCAAACGCACTGGTGCCCTTGCGGTTGAAATCACCTTCCAGTCCGTGCCCCACCGCTTCATGCAGCAGCACACCGGGCCAACCGTTGCCCAGCACCACGGTCATGCTGCCGGCCGGTGCCGGTCGCGCTTCCAGATTGGTCAGTGCCTGTTTGACTGCAATCGACACATAGTGCTGCAAACGATCGGCATCAAAATACGCCAGATCAAAACGGCCGCCGCCACCGGCACTGCCCTGCTCGCGCCGTTCACCCTGCCGGGCCACCACGGTCAGCGACAAGCGGACCAGCGGCCGGATGTCGGCATGACTGCGCCCGTCCAAACGGGTGAGATAAATCAGCTCATGTTCGCACACCAGCCCGGCCATCACCTGCACAATCCGCGGGTCGGCAGCACGGGCCAGGCTTTCCAGCTGCTGCAACAAACCGACCTTGGCCGCCGCATCCAGACTCTGCATCGGGTTGGCACTGTCATACAGCGCCGGCACTTCGGCAGTGGCCACCCGTGCCGCGACACCCTGACCACCGGCACGGCCAATGGCACGCACCGCCTGCGCCGCTTCGCACAAGGCGGTTGCATCCAGATTATCGGCATACGCAAACGCGGTTTTCTCGCCGCTCACCGCCCGCACCCCCACGCCTTGATCAATCTGGAAACTGCCAGTTTTGACCATGCCCTCTTCCAGATGCCAGCTTTCATAGGCAGTGCGCTGGCAATAAATATCGGCGTAATCAATGTGACGCTCGCCCAATAGGGCGAGCGCGCGGCTGAAATCGGCATCGGTCAGGTGATTGGGCAGCAGCAGTTGCTGCTGGACTTGGGACAAGGTGTGCATGAATGGTGGCCAAGCCGTGGGGCGAAAAAAACGCATTATAGTCACGAAACCGGTTTTTTCCTACCAATCCGCCTGCCGGCCGGCAGACAGCGGCGGCAGGCATACACCCCAAGCGACAACCCGTATGCCCGGCCGTGTTGCCGCCTGCCACTTGAGCAACAGGCCAATTGGATGATGGTTGCCTGGGTACGCAACCGACCATGATTTGCCTATTTATTATTCATAATTAACCGCTTGAACATTATCCGGCATTTTCGCTTTAAATTTTATTGATAATTATTATCGTTTGTGTATAATCCCCTTAACCGCACCCGTCTGGCATTGCTATCCCACCGGGCAGCGGCCATTAAACACTTTCGTTGATCCGATTTTCCCCTTGTTCAATACAGGAGTTGCCTAGCGAAGCGATGTGTCTTGTCATTCCATACTCAAAACCAAACAGCCGGCCCGCTGCCTGAAACAGCGGGCCGGCTGCCTATTGTTTTTGTCCTACCCTCGGCCGGTTGGCCGCGGCTTTGGTCTGGGAAAATCGTTGCATTCGCTATATGATGCACACCCGCTTTGTATTTTTCAGGCAGCCTCATGACTTTATCGATCCTGATTACCGGCTGTTCCAGCGGCATCGGCCATGCCACCGCACGACAGTTTGCCGCCCGCGGCTGGCGGGTATTTGCCTCCTGCCGCCGTGCCGAAGATGTGGCCCGTTTGCAGGCCGAAGGGTTTGAATGCTTGCAGCTGGACGTGTGTGACGATGCCCAGATTGACGCCGCTTTTGCCCACATTGAAGCGGCCACCGGCGGCCGGCTGGAC
>JBHAET010000012.1:0-17286 GCA_041855705.1 Neisseriaceae bacterium | reverse complement strand
CCCGTTCATGGTGATTGATTCCATCCTCAACGAAGAGGCGGTACTGGCGTTTGAATACGGCTTTGCCTGCGCCGCCCCCGACCAGCTGGTGATCTGGGAAGCGCAGTTTGGCGATTTTGCCAACGGCGCCCAGGTGGCGATTGACCAGTTCATCGCCTCGGGCGAAACCAAATGGGGCCGCCTGTGCGGCCTGACCGTGATTTTGCCGCACGGCTATGACGGCCAGGGTCCGGAGCACTCTTCGGCACGGCTGGAGCGCTGGCTGCAACTGTGTTCCGAACACAATATGCAGATTGTGATGCCCTCCGAAGCGGCGCAAATGTTCCATGTGCTGCGCCGCCAGGTGCTGCGTCCCTACCGCAAGCCGCTGATCATTTTCATGTCCAAGCGCCTGTTGCGGTTCAAGGATTCGATGAGCCCCTTGAGCGACTTTACCGAGGGCAGCGCCTTCCGTCCGGTCATCGGCGATGTGGTTGTCGGCAACGAAAACAGCGCCAAGCGCATCATCCTGTGTGCCGGCCAAGTGTATTACGATTTGGCCAAGGCGCGCGAAGAGCGCAATCTGCAAAACGAGATTGCCATTGTGCGGGTGGAGCAGCTCTATCCCTTCCCCTACGAGCAAGTGGCGGCCGAACTGGCCCGTTACCCGAATGCGGCCGAAATCATGTGGGTACAGGAAGAGCCGAAAAACCAGGGCGCCTGGTACCAAATCCGCCACCGCATCGAAGAATTGTCCGGCAAATGCAAAGTGCTGTTTGCCGGCCGTCCGAGCAGCGCCTCCCCGGCCGTCGGCTACATGAGCAAACACGTTGCCCAGCTCAAACAACTGGTCGACGATGCCTTGGAATTGAAATAACCCACCGAGCAACCGCAAGGCCACCTCGGTGGCCCTTCACTGGAGAAGATGATGATTATCGAAGTAACCGTACCCATGCTGCCTGAAAGCGTTTCCGAAGCCACTTTGATGTCTTGGCACAAAAAAGTGGGCGAATACGTTGCGCGTGACGAAAACCTGATTGACCTGGAAACCGACAAAGTGGTGCTGGAATTGCCGGCCCAGCAGGCCGGTGTGCTGGTGGAAATCATCGAGCAGGACGGCGCCACCGTGACCGCCGGCCAGCTGCTGGCCAAAATCGACACCGCCGCCCAGGCCGGTACCGCACCGGCGGCAGCCGCTGCCGCCACCGACACTGCAGCACCGGCGGCCAGCCAGGCCCAGGCCGGTGTGGCGATGCCGGCAGCCGCCAAGCTGGCGGCCGAAACCGGCGTTGATGTGGCGGCTGTTGCCGGTTCCGGTCGTGACGGCCGGGTGCTGAAAGAAGACGTGCAAAATGCTGCCGCCGCCCTGGCGGCGGCACCGGTGGCCCAGCCGTCGGCCAATCCGGTTCCGCAGGCGGTGGCCGCCGGCCGCAGCGAGCAGCGCGTGCCGATGAGCCGTTTGCGTGCCCGTGTGGCCGAGCGTTTGCTGCAATCGCAGGCCGAAAACGCCATCCTCACCACGTTTAACGAAGTGAACATGCAGCCGGTGATGGACTTGCGCAACAAGTACAAAGACAAGTTCGAAAAAGAATACGGCGTCAAATTGGGCTTCATGTCCTTCTTCGTCAAGGCGGCGGTGGCGGCGCTGAAGAAATTCCCGGTGGTCAATGCCTCGGTGGACGGCAACGACATCGTGTATCACGGCTATTTCGACATCGGTATTGCCATTGGCAGCCCGCGCGGCCTGGTGGTGCCGATTCTGCGCAATGCCGATCAGATGAGTGTTGCCGAAATCGAACTGGCGATCCTCAACTATGCCAAACAGGCCAAAGACGGCAAGCTGGCACTGGAAGACTTGACCGGCGGCACCTTCAGCATCACCAATGGCGGTACTTTCGGCTCCATGATGTCCACCCCGATCATCAATCCGCCGCAATCGGCGATTTTGGGCATGCACGCCACCAAGGAGCGGGCAGTGGTCGAGAACGGTCAGGTGGTGGTGCGGCCGATGATGTATCTGGCACTTTCTTATGATCACCGCATCATTGACGGCCGCGAAGCGGTACTGACCCTGGTGACCATCAAAGAGGCGCTGGAAGATCCGGCACGTTTGATTCTGGACATTTAAAACCGACGGGTAGCATGCGCCAGCACGCGCGATTGCGTGCGGCAACAACCCATATCAAGGAGTTGGGAAATGAAAAAAGGATTAACCGGTTTGTTGGTGGCTGCCGCCCTGGGGCTGGCAGCGTGTCAGAGCGTACCCGGTGGCGGCCTGAGCAGCAGCGACATCAGCCGCCAGCACCGTGCGGCGCTGGCCAAGATTGTCAGCCCGGCCAATGAGGCCGATCTCCACTTCACCGCCGATGGCCAATACCAGGCACAGCCGGCGGCCGGCGGTTACTACCGCAAGGTACTGGGACAAACCGCTGATGGCGGCTGGGTGGTGCAGGACTTCTACCAGGACAATCAGGCCAAGCAGATTGATGCGGCGGTGATTTTCCATCCCAACGGCTTGCGCAATTTCGACAACGATGTGGTCGACGGTCCGGTGGTGTGGTACCGTCCCGACGGCAGCCTGTTGCAGAGCGCCACCTACCAGCGCGGCGTGTTGCAAGGCTGGGTGGACAATTACGACGAAGCCGGCAAGCTGCGCGTACGGAGCCGCTTCAAGGACGGCGAGTTTGACGGCCACCGCGAGTTCTTCCATGCCAACGGTCAGCTGGCGATGCGTGAAAGCCAAGTCGGTGACGATGCCGTGCCCAAGTTCGAATTCTGGTACGCCAACGGCAAACCGGCCCTGGTGTTGACCGATAAAGGCCAGGAGGAAGGTTGGGATGAGACCGGCAAACCGCTGAATGCGCGTGAAATCGCCATGCTGGCCCAATATCTGCAAACCCGTCTGTACCAGCCGGAAGAGTAAATCGCACAACCGCCCAACTGTTTTCAGGCAGCCTTCACGGCTGCCTGAACCATCCCGCAGATGAGGAAAATACCATGTCCCAATATGATGTTGTTGTGATTGGCGCCGGTCCCGGCGGCTATATTGCCGCCATTCGCGCCGCCCAACTCGGTTTCAAAACCGCCTGTATCGATGCCGGCCGCAACAAGGCCGGCGATGCGCCGGCCCTGGGCGGCACCTGCTTGAATGTGGGCTGCATCCCTTCCAAGGCCCTGCTGCAATCGAGCGAGCACTTCCATGCTGCCCAGCACGATTTTGCCGAACACGGCATTGCGCTGGGCAATGTCACCTTCGACGCCGCCAAAATGATTGAGCGCAAAGACGCGATTGTCACCAAACTGACCGGCGGCATCGGCTTTCTGTTCAAGAAAAACAAGGTGGACAGCCTGCACGGCACCGGTTCGTTTGTCGGCAAAGACGGTGATGACTACCAAATCCAAGTCGACAACCAGGGCCAAACCAGTGTGGTGACGGCCAGGCATGTGATCATCGCCACCGGCTCGGTACCGCGGCCGCTGCCGCAAATCGCCATCGACAATGTCGATGTGCTGGACAATGAAGGCGCACTCAACCTGACCGCCGTACCGAAAAAACTGGGCATCATCGGTTCCGGGGTCATCGGTTTGGAAATGGGTTCGGTATGGAAACGGGTGGGGGCCGAGGTCACCATTCTGGAAGCGGCGCCCGCCTTTTTGGCAGCGGCCGACCAGCAAATTGCCAAAGAGGCCTTCAAATACTTTACCAAAGAGCAGGGTCTGGCAATTGAGCTGGGGGTGAAAATCGGCGACATCAGCAAGGCGGCCGGCGGTGTTCAGGTAGCATTTGAGACCGCCAAGGGCGAAGCCAAAACCGAAGTGTTTGACAAGCTGATTGTGTCCATCGGCCGTATTCCCAATACCAAAGGCCTTAATGGTGCTGCGGTGGGTTTGGCGCAGGATGAGCGCGGTTTCGTGCAGGTGGATGGCGAGTGCCGCACCAATCTGCCCAATGTGTGGGCGATTGGCGATGTGGTGCGCGGCCCGATGCTGGCACACAAGGCCAGTGACGAAGGTGTGGCGGTGGCCGAACGCATTGCCGGCCAGAAACCGCATCTGGATTTCAACACCATTCCATTTGTCATCTACACCGATCCGGAAATTGCCTGGGTGGGCAAAACCGAAGAACAGCTCAAGGCCGAAGGGGTGGAATACAAGAAAGGCACTTCGCTGTTCTCGCCCAACGGCCGCGCACTGGGCCTGGGCAAGGCCAAGGGTACGGTGAAGGTGTTGGCCTGTGCCAAAACCGACCGCATTCTCGGGGTGCACATGGTGGGACCGATGGTGAGCGAGTTGGTGGCCGAAGCGGTGATGGCTATGGAATTCAAAGCCAGCAGCGAAGACATCGGCCGTATTGTGCACGCCCATCCGACTTTATCGGAAGTGTTGCACGAAGCCGCTCTGGCCGCTGACAAGCGCGCCCTGCACGGTTAAAGCCGTACAGGCTGCCTGAAAAGGGCGGGTATCGGGCGATCGGCACGATGCCCGCCATACCCGCATCGGTGCATCTCGGCTTGGGAAAAATCTGCGGATAACATCCGCCAGGGCGTGAGTTTGGCGACTCAGGCTGTGCCTGTTGCCAAGGAGTGGCTCAAGGATATGAATCTCGTACTGATTTTTGTCCTTTCCTGTGTTTGGGGTGTGTTGGCCGGTTTGTTCTGGCGCGGCATTTCCGGTTGGAGCATCGGC
Source organism: Neisseriaceae bacterium (assembly GCA_041855705.1). Taxonomy (GTDB): domain Bacteria; phylum Pseudomonadota; class Gammaproteobacteria; order Burkholderiales; family Neisseriaceae; genus JALJZY01. The sequence goes on along the minus strand of JBHAET010000012.1, from coordinate 12,621 downwards.
ATCGGCCTGCCGGTCACGGCCGCTGCAGGGTATATGCTGTATCTGGCCTACGGTGTGCCTTACGGCGGTGGCGGGGCTTCGATATGGCCTATTGCTTTGGTGGTGCTCTGTGGTTTTGCCGCCGTGTGCAGCGCAGCGGGTGTCGGTGTGGTTTACCTGTTGCGCTCTTTGTAGCAACGCTGACACCGACCTGTTTTGCCTTTTCAGGCAGTCTGATGATTGATGATTGATGAATACCCAAATACTCGGCCTGTATTTCTTGCCCACCGGCATCATCCTGATGTGTCTGGGCGGCCTGTGGCAGCTGTATGTGATGCTCACCGAAAGCCATACCCTTAACCGCTATCCGGACAAAAAACTGGTGTGGGTGGTGGCGGCGCTGTTTTTCAGTTTCAGCCTGGCGATTTACTGGTTTGCGCCCAACGCGCGCAAAAAAGGCCTGCTGTTTGTCTTGCTGGGCGGCGGCGGACTGCTGATGTATGTGCTGGCCCGGCTGTGGCTGCCGTGGCGCAGTTAGGCGATTGCCCGGTCGGGCCGCGCCTGACCATGGCTTTCTGTGCGGCGGCCAGCGGCGGTTTCAACCGCCATCGGCAGCCCGCTGCGGCAATGCACAAAATTCCCGCAAGGCATGGCTTTTGACATATACTTGAGCGTTGTTTTCAACGCTTGGCGGGCGCTTGGGTCCTGCCGTCTCCTGTTTCAATTCACCCCCCTCTGAAGGAAGCTCAGATGAACTTACATGAGTATCAAGCAAAAGAACTGCTGGCTGCCTACGGCCTGCCGGTTCAAGGCGGTATTTTGGCGGCCAACGGCGAAGAAGCTGCGGCCGCTTACGACAAATTGGGCGGCAAGTTTGCCGTCATCAAGGCTCAGGTACACGCGGGCGGCCGCGGCAAAGCGGGCGGCGTGAAAGTGGTGAAAAGCCGCGAAGAAGCCAAACAAGTGGCCGAGAGCCTGATCGGTACCCGTCTGGTCACCTACCAAACCGACGCCCAAGGCCAGCCGGTCAACAGCGTATTGGTATGCGAAGACATGTATCCGGTGCAAACCGAGCTGTATCTGGGTGCGGTGGTAGACCGTGCCGCCCGCCGCGTGGTGTTTATGGCCTCCACCGAAGGCGGTGTGGAAATCGAAAAAGTGGCCGAAGAAACCCCGGAAAAAATCTTCAAAGTGGTGGTGGACCCGCTGGTGGGCCTGCAACCCTGCCAGGCACGCGAAACCGCGTTTGCCTTGGGTCTGAAAGACAAGCAGGTCAATGACTTTGTCAAGCTGATGACCGGTGCCTACCAAGCCTTTATCGAAAACGATTTCGCGCTGTTTGAAGTGAACCCCTTGGCGGTGCGCGAAAACGGTGACCTGGCCTGTGTGGACGGCAAAATCGGCATCGACAGCAATGCGCTGTACCGCTTGCCAAAAATCGCCGAATTGCGCGACAAATCGCAGGAAAACGAGCGCGAACTGAAAGCCTCCGAATTCGACCTCAACTATGTGGCCCTGGAAGGCAACATCGGCTGCATGGTCAACGGTGCCGGTTTGGCGATGGCGACCATGGACATCATCAAGCTCAAGGGCGGCCAGCCGGCCAACTTCCTGGACGTGGGCGGCGGCGCCACCAAAGAGCGCGTGATCGAAGCCTTCAAGCTGATTCTGGCCGACTCTTCGGTACAAGGCGTGCTGATCAACATCTTCGGCGGCATCGTGCGCTGCGACATGATTGCCGAGGCGATTGTGGCGGCAGTGAAAGAAGTGAACGTCACCGTGCCGGTGGTGGTGCGTTTGGAAGGCAATAATGCCGAGCTGGGCGCCAAGATTCTGAATGAATCCGGCCTGAAACTGACTTCCGCCGACGGCCTGAACGATGCGGCCGAGAAAATTGTGGCGGCCGTTAAAGGCTAAGCTAGAGGCTACCTGAAACCCATTCTTGATCTGCGGTGAATACCATGAGCACACCGTTTCCCCTTTGGCTCAAATGCCTGCTGTTTGGCCTGCTGTGCACCGGCGCCGTGATGGCTCTGGATGCATTGTTGGGTCGCCAGGTGAGCCCGGTCAAAGGTCTGCTGATTGGCATGCCGTTTGGCCTGGTGCAGTATTGGGGACTGATGGCCAGGGCACGCAAAGCACAGCAGACAAATCAAAAGGACAACACATGAGCGTTTTAATCAACAAAGACACCAAAGTATTGGTACAGGGTTTTACCGGTAAAAACGGTACCTTCCACTCCGAACAGGCCTTGGCCTACGGCACCAAAGTGGTCGGCGGCGTGACCCCGGGCAAGGGCGGCCAAACCCATTTGGGCCTGCCGGTGTTCAACACCATGAAAGAGGCGGTGAAAGAAACCGGCGCCGATGCTTCCGTGATTTACGTACCGGCACCGTTTGTGCTGGATTCCATCGTCGAAGCGGTGGATTCGGGTGTCAAACTGGTGGTGGTGATCACCGAGGGCGTGCCGACACTGGACATGCTCAAAGCCAAGCGTTATCTGGAAACCAACGGCAACGGCACCCGCCTGGTCGGCCCCAACTGCCCCGGCGTGATTACCCCCGGCGAGTGCAAAATCGGCATCATGCCCGGCCACATCCACCAGCCCGGCCGCATCGGCATCATTTCCCGCTCCGGCACGCTTACCTATGAAGCGGTGGCGCAAACCACCAAACTGGGCCTGGGCCAATCCACCTGCATCGGCATCGGTGGCGACCCGATTCCGGGCATGAACCAAATCGACGCACTCAAACTCTTCCAAGACGACCCCGCTACCGACGCCATCATCATGATCGGTGAAATCGGCGGTACTGCCGAAGAAGAGGCCGCCGAGTTCATCCAGTCTAACGTGACCAAGCCGGTGGTGGGCTATATTGCCGGTGTGACCGCGCCGAAAGGCAAGCGCATGGGCCACGCCGGTGCGATCATCTCCGGCGGTAAAGGAACGGCCGAAGAAAAATTCCGCGCCTTTGAAAAAGCCGGCATGGCCTACACCCGCAGCCCGGCCGAATTGGGCAGCACCATGCTGGAAGTGTTGAAAGCCAAAGGCCTGGCCTGATTGGTGTACCAGTGCCGGATCAAGGCTGCCTGAAGTTTCAGGCAGCCTTTTTTGCTTGTGAAACAACGCAAAAGAGACCTTGGCACAATTGCCATCTGCGGTGCATTTGAAGCGTTGTGCGCTGTTCGCTTGTTTACCTGGCTTCATGTTGTGTCTGCACGCGCAGCGTGGCCTATGCCTTGAACGGCATCCGCATCTGGGAATTTTGCTAAGTACCCAACCTGTAATCAGGGCGTGTTGCCAGCAAGCGTTACGGCGCTTTTTTGGGGTAAAATCCGCATCCGTGGCGTTCAAAATGTGCGCAAGATGTTTCATCTTGCGGTGTTTTTTTGCCTGGTATCTTCGGGTTTTCCCTCAACAATCGCTGCACAAATTGGCTGACGACACGCCCTTAATCGCCAGTGTGTTTGTGGTTTCTTTTTGTTTTGTGTGGCACCCCAAACCCAAGGTTTTGGGTGTTCAGGGGATAAGGGTGTCCCTGTGTTTGGTGTAAGAGGATGGGAGCATGTTTCAAAAAACAACTGGTGAAACCAATGTGCTGGCAACATGGACAGCCGGCAGGGCAGGCTTGCTGGCCGAGAGTGAATGGGCGCAGCGGGTAGCCGGAGGGGTGGTGCAGGAGTCGATATGGCATGGCATGGCGGAGCGTTCCGCCCAAGCGGCTGCCACATGGGCGGCTGTGGCCGCATCATCGGCGGCAAACAGTGTACCAACGGTGGCAATAACCGCTGTTGGCAGCAGTAGCGTCGCCACCACAACGCTTGCGGTGCCGGTCGCGGCGGCGCTGGCGGCCAATGTGATTAAGGGTACCGAGAACAATGACACGCTGTATGGCACTGCCGGCTCAGACGTGATCACCGGCGGCAAAGGTGATGATTTGCTGTTTGGCAGTGGCGGCAGCGATGTGTATGTATTTGCCAAGGGTGATGGTCAGGACCGGATTTCGGAAGTCATGCTCAATACCGAAAAAAACAGTATCCGCTTGACCAATGTACGTTCTGATGAGGGATTGCGCCTGGAACAGAACAGTTTGGGTGATTTGTTTTTGTTTTATGGTACCGGTGACCGGATTGAAATCCGCAACACACAGGAAAACATGCAGGTGCAGTTTGCGGACGGTGTGCGCAAAACCCTGTCCCAGTTGATGCAGCAGCACGGTGTGGATTCTTTGGGGCAGATCGATACTTTTTTCGGCAGCACGGGTGATGATGTTTATTACATTGATCATCTCAACGACCGCATTGTGCTGGATGCGGGCGGTAATGATACCGCCGTGGTATCGGTATCCGGCTATATGGTACCGGAGGGTATTGAGAATGTGGTGTATGTGAATCGTGCCCAGCCTTTACCCTATTTTATCAAGGCACTGGCCAGCGACATGAGCTGGGGCAATTTTGGCGAGGCGGCCAAGCTCACGTACAGCTTTGTCAGCCAGAATACCGAAAGTTTGACCGGTTTTCAGCCGTATACCCTCAGCCAAAAAGCTGCCGTGCGCAAAGCCTTGGCCGCATGGGCCGAAGTGGCTGACATCACGTTTACCGAAACGGCCGACAGCAGCAGTGTGGACATGCGGTTTTTCCGTTACGACTTTAGCTATTCCGAATACGAATGGGCGGCGGCGTATGCTTATTTCCCCACCTACGGTGATGTGTACGTCAATACCCACTACACCATTGGCACAACATCGGGCGATGCTTACGACCATGTTCTGGTGCATGAAATCGGCCATGCACTGGGGCTCAAGCATCCTGGCCAGTATGATGAAAGCGATTGGGGCCCTTATCTGCCGGCAAAAGAAGACAAGGTGCATTACACCCGCATGTCTTACAACCAGGAATGGCAGCAAACCTTCAGCTATGCCGGCAAAGGGCCGCAGATATTCGATGTGGCGGCCATCCACTATTTGTATGGGGTCAATAAAAAGCAGCGCACCGGTGACAACACCTACCGCATTGGCGATACCTATATTTGGGATGGTGCCGGCAACGATACGCTGGATGCGCGTGACCAACAGGCGGCGGTGAACATTAATTTGGCACCGGGTTCGTGGATTTACAGCGGCAGCAAGCAGAGCAGTATTTTAAGTGCCGGCCAGGCGTTTATCGGCTACGGCACCGAACTGGAAAACGTGCACGGTACGGCGTTTGATGACCGGATTTGGGGCAATGGTCAGGCCAATAAATTGTTTGGCCACAATGGTAATGATGCCCTCTATGGCATGGAAGGTGATGATCGGCTGTATGGTGGCGCGGGTGCTGACCGCATGAATGGCGGTGCCGGAAATGATCAATACTGGGTGGACAGCCGTCTGGATGTGGTGATTGAACGTACTGGCGGCGGTACCGATACGGTGTATGCCGCCGTGAGCCACAATTTGGCCAACCAGGTTGAAAATCTGACCCTCACCGGCAGTAACCATCTTAACGGTACGGGCAATGCATTGGACAATCTCATTCTGGGCAATGTGGGCAACAACATTCTCAATGGCGGTGCCGGCAACGACCGGCTCTCCGGTGGTGCCGGTAACGACCGCTTGGTGGGTGGTTTGGGACAAGACCGTATGACGGGCGGTGCCGGCAATGATGTGTATATTGTGGACCATCTGCGGGATAGCGTGGTGGAAGTGGCCAATCAGGGCACGGACACGGTGTACAGCAATCTCAGCTACACCCTGGGCGGGCATGTGGAAAACCTGAACCTGAGTGGCAGCAACCACATCAACGGCATTGGCAATGCACTGAACAATGTGATGTTTGGCAATGCGGGCAACAACGTGCTCAACGGTGGTGGTGGCAACGACCGGCTCTCCGGTGGCGGTGGACATGACAAACTGTTGGGTGGTTTGGGCAATGACACCCTGGCCGGCGGTGCCGGCAACGACGTGTTTGTGTTCCACACCGCTTTGGGCAGCGGCAACGTGGACCGGATTACCGACTTTGGTACCGGTGGCGACAAGATTGGGCTGAGCAAAGTGATTTTTGGCAACATCAACACCAGCAACAGCGCCTTCTTCCACCAGGGCAGCACAGCGGCCGATGCCAATGACCGCATCATCTACGAGAAAAGCAGCGGCAAGCTGTATTACGATGCCGATGGCAACGGTGGCGGAGCGGCGGTGCAGTTTGCCCAGCTAAACCCGAACACACAGTTGGAACACACCCAGTTCCAGATCGTGTGATGGTGCAGATCGGCATCATCAAAAAGGCTGCCTGAAAATGTTTTCAGGCAGCCTTTTTCTGGTTTGATTCTGGTCTTCATTGAAGAGCCCATCATATATTTTTCAAGGGGAGTGGGTTATCATATGCCGGATTTGTGTCGGCGGTAACCCCCCATTTTCAGGAGAGTACGATGTACGTTTATGGCGATGACAACAACAACACTTTGCGTGGCAGCGAACTGGAAGACGATACCCTGTATGGGTATGGCGGTCACGACCATCTGTATGGCCTGGGCGGTGACGATACTTTAGACGGTGGCGATGGCAACGACCGTCTGTATGGCGGCCGGGGTTATGACCGTTTGTATGCCGGTGCCGGCAACGACATTCTGGAGGGTGGCCGTGGCAATGATGTGTTGTCTGGCGGCAACGGCAACGATACCTATGTGTACCGCAAAGGCGATGGCCATGATGAAATCGACAACCGTTACAGTCAGATCACTGATATAGACCGCTTGTCCATGCCCGACTTGCAATTGAGCGAAGTGGCGTTCAAACGGGTGGGTGACCACTTGGTGATTGTCCGCAAAGGCACGGATGAAGGCGTATCGGTACAGGGTTATTTTTTTAATACTCAGAATCAGCTGGATGAATTCATTTTTGCCGGCAACCAGAAACTGACCGCAGCCCAGGTGAATGCGCTGGTGCTCAGTGCGGCCACCAGTGACAACAACGATACCATCAACGGTTATGACACCAGTCACGATACCCTGAATGGCGGCCATGGCAATGACAAACTGTATGGCTACAACGGCAATGACAAATTGTATGGCGGCGACGGCAACGACACGCTGGAAGGTGGTAGCGGCCATGACCTGCTGTATGGCCAGAATGACAACGATGTGCTCAACGGCGGTGATGGCAACGACATGCTCCATGGTGGTGCGGGCGATGACCAGTTGGCCGGCGGCCGGGGCAGTGACACCTATTGGTTTGGCAAAGGTTTTGATCGCGATGTGATCAACAATTACGATGCCGATAATTTTGGAACCTATACCGATAAAATCATTATCCGGTCCGATGTGTCGCCGGATGAATTGGTGCTCAGCCGCAACGGCGATGATTTGCAAATCGGCATTGCCAATCGTCATGATTTGCTGACCGTGACCGGCTATTTCAAAAGCGATGACCGCTACAAAGTGGAAACCATCGAATTTGAAGGGCGCAATCTGGTCTGGAATGTCAATACGGTTAAGGCCAAGGCGCTGCTGGGCCGCGATCTATCCGAAACACAGTATGGCTACGACAGCAACGACCAGATTTATGGCCAGCGGGGAAATGATATCCTGTATGCCTATGGCGGCAATGACCAGCTGTATGGCGGTACCGGTAATGACCGCCTGTACGGCGGTGCCGGTAATGATCGCCTGGAAGGGGGTGCCAACAATGACACCTTGGAAGGCGGTGATGGTGCCGATACCTATGTATTTGGCCGGGGCGATGGCAATGATCTCATCAACAATTTTGACAGCGATTCTTTGGGTGATTATGCCGATACCCTCTTGCTGCGTGATTTGAATCCGGGCGATGTTGAACTGTTCTATACCGACTACGGCAGTGATTTGATCATCCGCACCAAAGACACCAATGACAGGGTAACGATTAACAACTTCTTCAGCGGTGATGTTCGCAACAAAATTGAATTTCTGAAATTTGCCAATGGCACGGTATGGGACCATAACACCATGGCCCAGAATACGCAAACCCTGCCCAAGGGCAATACGGTGTATGCCAATAGCAATGCCAATACCACCATTAACGGTTCTGCCTATAACGATTATCTGGAAGGCCGTGGTGGCAATGACGTACTCAATGGTGGTGATGGCCACGATGATTTAGTGGGCAATGGCGGATACGATACCCTGAATGGTGGCAACGGCGATGATGATCTTTGGGGTAACGATGGCAATGACACGCTGATTGGTGGCAAAGGCGATGATTGGTTGAGCGGTGGCGCGGGTATCGATACCTATGTGTATCGCCGTGGTGACGGATATGACCAAATAACCAATTCCAGCGCATCATTGCCTGGTGATATTGTGAAATTTGAAGGCATTGCCCGCAATGAAGTGGACATTATCCGTGCGGGTGATGATTTGCAGATCAAGCTGAAAAATACGGATGATGGCATTTGGATCAGTAACTATTTTTACCATAACAATGCACTCAATTCGATTCAATTTTCCGATACCACGCTCACCAATGCCCAGTTAAAAGCGGCGATTTTGCTGGGTGGTAATTACAGTGAGACCCTGCTTGGCTACAACAACAGCAATGATGTGATTCAGGGCGGCAATGGTAACGATACCCTGAAGGGGTATGACGGCGACGATAAGCTGTATGGCGGCAAGGGTGCCGACACCCTTGAAGGGGGTAATGGTCACGACACGCTTTCCGGCGGCGATGGCAATGACACCATCAACGGCGGTGCCGGCAACGACATCATTACCGGCGGCAAGGGAGACGATGTACTGACTGGCGGCCTGGGTGCCGATACCTACATCTTTGGCCGTGGCGATGGCCGGGACGTGATTGACAATAACGACAGCAATAACTTTGGCACCTATGCCGATAAAATTCGTTTCCGCGCCGACATTGCACCCGGCGATGTGTTGATGTACCGTCCGGATGGCAGCGATGATCTAGTGATCCGGTTTAACAACAGCAATGATTATCTGAAGGTCAGCCGATATTTTGCCAGCGATGCCAACAAGGTGGAAACCATTGAGTTTGCTCAAGGTGGCGTGGTTTGGAATGTTGATACGGTGAAGGCCAAGGTATTGGCCGGCCGTGCGGAATCCGAAACCCTGCGCGGTTACGACAGTAACGATGTGCTGCATGGCTTGGCTGGTAATGACACCTTGTATGGCAATGGTGGCAATGACAAGCTCTATGGCGGCTTGGGTGCCGATGTGCTGTATGGCGGTGTCGGCAACGATCTACTGGACGGCGGTGCAGGGGCGAGCGAAGATACCTTGGTTGGCGGTGATGGGGCCGATACCTATATTTACGGCAAAAACTATGGCCGTGATTCGATCGACAACCAAGACGAGGATGTCTTCGGTTCCTACGCCGACCGGATTGTGTTGCAAAACCTCAATGCCAGTGATGTCAGCTTCAGTACCGCCGGTTTTTTTGATCAACACCTGCGCATCAGTGTCAATGGCAGTGACGACTGGCTCACGGTGGAGCGCTATTTTGAATCCGATGCCTATAAAGTGGAAAGCATCCGCTTTGCCGATGGCCTGACCATTCAGGCACAAAACCTGTACCAGACCACCAGCAATGCCACCGGTGGCAATGGTCATGATCTGTTGCTGGGCAATCATTTGGACAACACGCTCAATGGCGGCAATGGCAATGATGCGTTGTATGGCAATGCCGGCAATGATGTGTTGAATGGCGGCGCCGGCAATGACGTATTGCACGGCGGTGCCGGGCGCGATACCTTGCGTGGCGGTGCGGGCAACGATGCCTATGTGGTGGATCACGCCCAAGACCAGGTTGTCGAACTGGCCGGTCAGGGTACCGATACGGTGTACAGCAGCATTCACTATGTTTTGGGCAACCATCTGGAAAACCTGACCCTCGCCGGTGAGGGCAATTTGAACGGTACCGGCAATGCCTTGCACAATGTGCTCACCGGCAATGTGGGCAATAATGTCCTGAACGGTGGTGCCGGCAACGACACTCTCAATGGTGGTGCTGGTAATGATCGGCTGATTGGCGGTGTGGGTGATGACCGCTTGAATGGTGGCACGGGTGCTGATCGTCTGGAAGGGGGTGCGGGCAATGATCAATATTGGGTTGACAACAGCCAGGATGTGGTGGCAGAACTGGTCAATCAAGGTACGGACACGGTGTACAGTAGTCTTAGCTACACCTTGGGCGGACAGGTAGAGAACCTGAATTTGCTTGGCAGCAACCATCTGAACGGTATCGGCAATGTACTGAACAATGTGATTGTCGGTAATGCAGGCAACAACATGCTCAATGGCGGTGGTGGCAACGACAGCCTGAACGGTGGTGCCGGTAATGACCGCCTGCTGGGTGGTTTGGGCAAAGACACCCTCACCGGCGGTGCCGGCAACGATGTGTTTGTGTTCCACACCGCTTTGGGCAGCGGCAATGTGGACCGGATTACCGACTTTGGGACTGGCAGCGACAAGATTGGGCTGAGCAAAGTGATTTTTGGCAACATCAACACCAGCAACAGTGCGTTCTTCCACCAGGGCAGCGCAGCGGCGGATGCCAATGACCGCATCATCTACGAGAAAAGCAGCGGCAAGCTGTATTACGATGCGGATGGCAACGGTGGCGGAGCGGCAGTGCAGTTTGCCCAGTTAAACCCGAACACCCAGCTGGAACACACCCAGTTCCAGATTGTGTAAACCCTGTCGTCATCTGCCAAAAAGGCTGCCTGAAACTATTTTCAGGCAGCCTTTTGCAAATATTTGCAATATTCCGGCAAACTTATACCGGTATTAAAGCACCATGCACATTGTGCCGGTGGTGTTGTGTTGCCGGCGTTAGCTTGTTTTCCAGTGATTTCCTGTTTTCTGACTGAAGGAGTTTGTCATGAGCACATCCACCACCTCGTCTTTGGCCGGCGTTGAGCAAGAGCGCGAAGCCGTTTTGGCCGCAGCGGTACTTAAGGCCAGCAATGTGATTCACGGCACTTCGGCGAGCGATAATCTGATGGGAACCTCGGGCGCCGACACCCTATACGGTTATGCCGGTGACGACACCATGCGCGGGCAGTTGGGTGCCGATACCCTGTATGGCGGCGATGGCAATGACTGGATGAACACCGGAACCTATATCAATCCGGGAAAAGGCGGTGAAACCGATACCAGCAGCAACCTGGCCTATGGCGGTGCCGGCAATGATCAAATCAACGGCGGCAACGGCAATGACGAATTGTATGGCGAGGATGGCAACGACAAAATCTGGGGTGGTTGGGGCAGCGACATCATTGACGGTGGCGACGGTGACGACATGCTGGTGGGTATGCGCCCCGTCAACTACCTGCCCAATGGTGCCCAGCAGCTTGATGACAGCCCGGATTTGATTTATGGCCGGGCCGGCAACGACCAGATATTTGGAGCCAATGGCAATGATGTGCTGTATGGCGGCAGTGGCCATGATCAAATCTGGGGCAATAAGGGCAATGACTACCTGCTGGGTGAAGACGGCGATGACAAGCTGTGGGGTGGTGAAGGCAATGATGGCCTGCTGGGCGGCAGCGGCAACGATGAAATATCGGGCAACGACGGCGACGATCAGCTGTTCGGTGACGATGGCAATGACAAGCTGTGGGGTGGCAAAGGCAATGACACGCTGGCGGGTGGTAACGGCAATGACACTCTGTATGGCTATAACGGTGCGGACAAAATCTATGGCGAAGCAGGGGATGACCGTGGCAATAGCGGTGCCGGCAACGATAGCTTCTGGGGCGGGGATGGCAATGATTTTTTCAATGGCGATTTGGGACGTGACCTGCTGTATGGCGGTGCCGGCAACGACCGCCTGTGGGCTGGGTGGTTTGACATTGAAACCAATAAACCGGAAATCGACAACAGCCACGGCAACCGGCTGTATGGTGAGGCGGGTGATGACCAATTGATGGGCGCCAACGGCAATGACCTGCTGTATGGCGGCATAGGCAATGACTTGCTGTTTGGCGGCCTGGGTGCCGACAAGCTGTATGGCGATGCCGGAAATGATCGGTTGGTGGCGGGCCGCTCAGGTAATGGTTTTTACCAAACGGAAACCGCCGCCAACCAATTGTACGGCGGGGCCGGTAATGATGAATTGTGGGGCGATGCCGGTGCCGATATTCTGGATGGCGGTACCGGTGCCGACCTGATGCAGGGCCGGGCCGGCAATGACCGCTATTGGGTGGACCATGCCAGCGACCGGGTGGTTGAAGCGGCGGGCGGCGGTACCGATACGGTGTATGCCACCGTGAACCACAATCTGGCCAACCATGTTGAAAACCTGACCTTGCGCGGCAACGGGCACATCAACGGCACCGGCAATGCACTGAACAATGTGATGTTTGGCAATGCGGGCAACAACGTGCTCAATGGTGGTGCCGGCAACGACCAGCTCTCCGGTGGCGCCGGTAACGACCGTTTGGTGGGTGGTTTGGGACAAGACCGCATGACGGGTGGTGCCGGCAATGATGTGTATATTGTGGACCATTTGCGGGATGTCGTGGTGGAAGTGGCCAATCAGGGTACGGACACGGTATACAGCAGTCTCAGCTACACCCTGGGCGGACATGTGGAAAACCTGAACCTGAGTGGCAGCAACCACATCAACGGCATTGGCAATGCACTGAATAATGTGATGTTTGGCAATG
>JBHAET010000011.1:0-2684 GCA_041855705.1 Neisseriaceae bacterium | reverse complement strand
GATATTTGCAATTATTTTCAAGGCAGGGTCAGTGGATAGAAATACAGCGTATTGGCATCGGTCTGGCCGGTGGCCGGCAGCTGTTTTTGCACCACACGGCCATCGCTGGCGGCGATGGCGAAATCGTCATCATTGATCACCGCCAGCTGTTGCGGATTGGGCCGCCACATGCCTTCGAACTTGTCGTGCGGGTAGCCGTTGGCGGCCACCAGGTCCAGCACCAGGGTTTTGCCGACCGGCCGGATGCCGGCCGCGGCCAATTCTTCCCAGCTGTTCTGCTCCAGCGTTTTGCCATTCACCAGCAGGCCTTGCGGGCTGTCTTGCGGATCGGACACATCGCTGGCACCGCTCAAATCAATCAGATAAACATGTTTTTGTGCGGTCACCCCCGGCTGGTGGAAGCGGCCGTCGCGTTCATTGACCAGCAGGCGTTGGCCGTCCAGTGCCAGAATGGCCGAATGGGACAGGTTGTCGGCATTTTGCCGGTACAGGTACTGGCGGCTGCGGCCGGTGCGCAGATCCAACGCCACAATGCGGGTCAGGGTGCGGTTGCTGGCCTGGGCCTTATCCGGATTGTTGAGCGCCGATTGCATGATGCCGATCAGGGTGTGGCCGTCGGGGGCGAGGGTCAGCCCTTCCATGCCGCGGTTGGGGGTGCGCTTGGCCAAAACGGCCGGCAGGCTGCGGCGGCTGTTGCTGCGCATACCGGTCGGGCTGATGCGCTCCTGCTCCACGCCGTTGCGGTTGAAACGCACCAGATGCGGGCCGTATTCGTCGCTGACCCAGAAGTCGCCGTTGGGCATCACCACCAGCCCTTCCGCATCCAGGCCGTAGGGATCGGTGCCCAGCAAGCGGCCGTCGGGGCCGACGGCGGTTTCACCGGTGGCACCCATGCCCGGCGGGTTGGGCAGGCCGCTTAACGGCGTGCGGCCGTCGGGCCGGTGCAGGCGGATGCTGCGCAGATGACGGATGTTGCCGTCGTTGCCGATTTCGAAGTGGCCGATGGTGGGCACAAAGTCGGGGGTGACAAAGATTTTCTGGTCTTTGGCCACCGCATCGGCATTCGGGCCACGGTCGGTGAGGGCGTAGAAGCGGCGGGGATTTTGCGGATCAGCCGCCGCATCCGAGCCAAAGCCGCCGTGGCGTACGGATACGCCATCGGCCGTGGTGTGCAGGGTGGTGGCGGGCAAGGGTTTGCCGGTAACCGGTTGGGCATGGCTGCCAAAGGCAGCAGCGGCCAGGCACAGGCCGCAGCAGAGGGTGCGCAATCGCATGGGACGCTTTCATGGTGGACAAAACGGGGCCGATTGTAGGCTGCCGATTGTGAAAGCTTGATGACACCGTTGCGGGTTGATTCAGCTGCCGGCCAAAACCGCACGGGCGGCTTCCGCCCCCCAGTAGACCGCTTCCTCAAACACCGAATAGCCGCTCAAATCGCTGTGGGCAAAACAGATGCGCGAGCGGTGGCGGCGCAGAGTGTCGGTCAGCGGCCGGTTCAGGTAGCCTGGCGTGGGGATGCTCATGCCGTGGGCCCGTACCGCCAGATCAATGTGCATCACCTGGCGCCAAAACCGGCGGCCGTAGGCACTGACCAGGTCTTGGGCGGCATGTTCGATCAAGGTCTGGTCGGACGCCTGTTGCAGCCAGTGGCGCACCTGCCGGGGGGCATCATGGTTGAGGGCGGCATAGGTGGTGAATACGGTGTGTTCCGGCTTGGCCACCCGGATCCATTGGTGGCTGGCCACCACATAACCGAGTGCCGGGCTGGCGTGGACCACGTTGTCCCAGGCCAGTTCGTGATCGCCGATTTCGGCCGGAAAGCCGCGCAGCACAAAGTTGCCGACCAGCCACGGGGCCGATTCGGGCAGCGGGTGCTGAAACCCGTAGGCTGCGGCTTGCTCCAGCAGGCGGGCGGCCACAAACAGCGGCATGGCGCAAATGACCTGCTGCGCCCGCACCGCCACGGTGTCGCCGCTGCGGTTATGGCGCAGCAAGACGCGGACATGATCGTCCTGTTCGCGGATGTGGATGGCGCTGGCATCCACGGCGGACGGACCGGCAGTGCCGGCCGGCCAGCCGGTCACGGCACGCAGGCCGCTGTGCCGGCGCAGTTGCTGCGATAAATGGGCCAGACCTTCGGGCCAGGTCAGCACGGTGTCCAGATCATGGCCGCGGGCGGCGAAATAGTGCAGGCCGGCAAAGGCGGAAACCGTGTCCAGTCCCTGGCCGTAGTCGTCGCGGCAGCAATAGTCCAGATACCAGCGCAGGGTGGGCGAGGCATAGCGTTCGCGATCCAGCCATTGGGCGAATGTGATCTGGTCGAGTGCGCGCCATGATGCGTCAGCGGATGACAGGGCCACGGGAATGGCAAACACTTTGCGCCCGTCCTGGCCGCGCAGGGTCTTGAGTTGTTCGATCAAGGCGGCAAAGCGGCGGCTGTCGGCATCTTCGACCGGCAGCAGGCTCTCTTGCCATTGTCCGCGGTACAGCAGGCGTTCTTCCGGGGCGTGCACCAGATCGGTTTCGCGGTAACGGCCGTCTGCCTGCAGGATGCCGAAATCACGCAGCATGTCGCGCACATCGCCGCTCTCGGCCGAGGGCGGCGCCAGATAGTGGGCGCCGCTGGGGGCCTGCAGGCCCTGAAAGCGGAAGGCGGCATTGTTGCCGTTGGCCTCTACCCCTTC
>JBHAET010000010.1:0-3010 GCA_041855705.1 Neisseriaceae bacterium | reverse complement strand
CTTGATTTGATTTTTAATGTTTAAACTCATTAAAATCAACACCCGCAGAGGACATCAACTGATGTCCTCTGCGGGTGTCATGCATTTGGCTTAACGGAGCGCAACCATGCTGCGGATTCGCATGATTCATCATTCAACCAGATCGAAAACAACCATGAAAACCGTCAAAACCCTGTTGCTTTGCGCCGGCTTCTGCCTGTTCTGCGTCAATGCACTGGCCGAAACCGCCAATCCAAAGGCAAACAATGGCGCAGCCAATCAGGTCAGCAAAGAAGAGCTGGAACGCCTGTGGCGCGAATGCAAGCGCGAAGGCGGCCGACTGCAAGCCAACAGCATGGCTCCGGCCGGCGGTGCCTGCGCCCGCCTGAATGAAATCAACAAAGACCGCCAGAGCTGGATCTGTTACCGCAATGCAGACGGCTCCACCAGCCACTGCCAATGGCAAACGCTTGACTGAAGAACATGAGACACCTCTCGAGACCTTTGCAAAACCTCCAGATGTGGATGCCGTTCAAGGCGTAGACCACGCTGCGAGTGCAGACATCACATAGCGTTAGGCAAACGAGCGAGCAGCGCACAACGCTTCAAATGCGCCGCAGATGGGGTTTTGCAAAGGTCTCCTCTCCCCCTCTCCTGCCCGCACCAACCCCGCAATATCGACCTTCGGAGTCATACCATGCGTCATCTGATGCCCCTGCTGCTGACCGGCACCCTGCTGGCCTGTACCAGCACCGCCAAACAGCCGGCCGGCCCCGAAGGCAGCTGGCACATTAGGCATTGGCAAGGCCAGGTTGCACTGCCCGCCACCGCCGAACTGGTTTTGTCCGATGGCCAGCTGCGGCTGTATTTCGGCTGCAACCGCCTGTCCAGCCGCTTCCAGACGCAAGCCACACACCTCCGCCTCGCACCCTTGGTCGCCACCAAAATGGCCTGCGAACCGGACCTGATGGCCGCCGAACAACAGGCCGGCGTTCTGCTGGCCGCCACCACTGCCTACCGCCGCCACGGTGAGCGCCTGCAATTACTCGACCCGCAGCATCAGGTGCTGATTGAGGCGCGGCAGCAGCGGTAATTCCGCTGCCGCGCCTGTGGCGCACGGCTTTCAGGCAGCCTGCGATGCGGTTTGTTGCAGCTTGTGCCAGTTCCACCAGCCGTACACGGAATTGACCAAAAAAGCACTCCACATCACCAGCATCGGATAATCGGTGCCGCCGCTTTGCATCAGGGTCAGCACCCACAGCACAATCGACAGCACATTGACCGCCATCCACAACAGCCATTGTTCGGCATAACGCATAATCATCAGAATCTGGGCGGCAATGCTCAACACCACCGCCAGCGAATCAATCCGCACCTGTTGCGCTTGCAGGTAAATCAGCACTTCCATGTAAATCGTGGCCGACACCGACACCAGCAGCAACAAGCCAAACCAACCCTGCGGCGACAGGCGGCGCACGATGATGTCTTCATCGCGGATGCGTGCTTCCGGCCGTACGCGGTGGCGATACCAGGCCCACAGGCCGACAAACTGCATCGGAAAATAGAAAAACGCATTGAGCATGGCCTCGCCATACAGCTGGTAGCCGTAAGAAATGTAAGCATAGGTCGCGGTATTGATGATGCCGAAGAAAAAATTGCTGATCTTGCCCTTGGCCACCAGCACCACGCACAGCATGCCGCTTATCGAACTGATCAGTCCGATCAAGCCACTGTCCCACACCAGGTACAACCACACATTGATCAGGCCAAACACCGCCAGCCAAATCCGTTCAAACCAAGTCCATTGTGCGAAAAAAGCCATTCTTCATCCTCTGAAAATCCATCACTTCGCTCGCCGGTGCGGCGGCAGGCGGCTGTCCAATACGGCCGCCACCTGGTCCATGCGCTCCACCACACTGCCGCTGAGCCGATGATACGGAATTTTGCGCCGCGCCAGGTCGGCCAGGATCTGGCGCTGCAACACCGAGCGCTTCTGCGGGCCGCTGCGGTCCCAGGTATCGTCATACGGAATATCGTCGTCACAGACGAAAAACAGGTCATAGCGTGCGGCATTGGCATCGGCCAGCCGCTCCAGCAAAGGCGTGCTGCGACCGTGGTAGTCCAGACAGAACAACCGGGTGGTCAGCGCATTGGTGTCCACAAACACGCAATCACGGGCCTCATGCGCCATCCGGTACTCCCATTGCTGGTGGGTGCGGGCAATAGTGTCCATTTCCTCCAGTGCCAAACGGCGCTGCTGTTGGTGCTGCTCCCAATACACCCGCCCGTATTCGGGCACCGCCACAGTCTGGTAACGGGCCGCCAACGCCTCGGTCAGCGTGCTTTTGCCGGTGGATACCGAGCCGAGCAACACGCACTTGACCAGCGTATCCCAATACACCTGCGGGCTGAGCCATTGGCGCATTGCCCACGGATTGGCACGGATGCCGGTGGCGCTCACCGGCATCGTGCTGCGTGCCTCATCCACCCGCCGATCCAGCGCCCCCAAACGGCGGCTGACATGTTCGCCGTAAAATTCGCTGCTGTAAAAATGGGTGATCCGCCGCCCGCCCAGTTGGCGCAAAATGTATTCTTCCTGCTGTAACTGGTTGTCTGGGTCGGCCGACACCGTCTGCGGTCCGTCCCAGCACTCGATCACCACCGCCTGCGGATAGCGCTGGCGCAACCAGCCGGCACGCACATTCAGTGGCACGGGATACAGGTCGGTGTGATAAATCAGGATGATCAGTTCATCCACTTCGGCCAGTGCGGTTTCGATCAGGTACTGGTGTCCGAGATGCAGCGGGGCAAATTTGCCCAAAGTCAGTCCGGTGGTCGGCATGTGGGTCACGGTTGCGGGTATCGTCAGGGTGAGCCTTTGCCCGATATCCGTTTGCGACTCATTGATGGGTCTGCATCTGCAACAGCACAAACCGCATCCGCTCCCGGGTATTGGGCAAAGGTTCCGGTTTGCGGTTTTTGCAAGCCAGGCGGCGCATCATATAGCCAATACTCCGATTTTGCCAGACAG
>JBHAET010000009.1:0-4384 GCA_041855705.1 Neisseriaceae bacterium | reverse complement strand
GGCGGGCGCGGATTGCGATTGAAAAAGTCGGTCTTGGCGGGCGCGAACAGGCGGCACCCATCACCCTTTCCGGCGGCGAGCAGCAACGGTTGTGCATTGCCCGTGCCGTGGTGCACCAACCCAGCCTGCTGATTGCCGACGAGCCGTCGGCCAATCTGGACCGCGCCTATGCGCTCGACATCATGGAATTGTTCAAAACCTTTCACGAAGCCGGCACCACCGTACTGGTGGCCGCCCACGACGAAACCCTGATGGCCGATTACGGCCACCGCATCATCCGCTTGCAGGAAGGCAGGCTCTACGCATGAACGCCTATTTGTCACTGCACGCCGAAGCCGCCGTGCGCGCCCTGAAAAACCTGTTCCGCCAGCCGCTGGCCACCTTGCTGATCCTGCTGATGCTGGCGATTGCCATGACCTTGCCGCTGGCGCTGTATCTGGGGGTGCAAAGCAGCCAGCAGGTGCTGGGCAAACTGAATGAAGCACCGCAAATCATGGTTTATCTGGAAACCGGAGCGGATGCGGTGGACGCCGAAGCGCTGGCCACCCAGCTGGCGGCCGACGGGCGCATTGAACAGAGCCGTTACATCGACAAACAACAGGGGTTGGCCGAATTGCAGCAAAACATGGGTGGCCAGGACTTGGTGTCGATGCTGGACGAGAACCCGTTGCCGGATGTGTTTGTGGTCACCCCCAAACAGGCGGCCCCGGCCGAATTGAGCGCCTTGCAACAATCACTGGCCGCCCTGCCCATGGTGGAGAGCGCCAAAATGGATGCCGAATGGTTGCAAACGCTGTATCAAATCAATGAATTTGTGCGCAAAATTTTCTGGTTTTTGGCCTTCACCCTGTCGCTGGCCTTTGTTTTGGTGGCGCACAATACCATCCGTCTGCAGATTCTCAGCCGGCGCGAAGAAATCGAGATTACCAAACTGCTGGGCGCCCCCGCTTCGTTTATCCGCCGCCCGTTTGTGTATCTGGCCGCCTGGCAAAGCCTGCTGGCCGCCGCCATCAGCCTGCTGTTGTGCGTGTGGCTGGTGCGCGAAAGCCAGCCCTTGGTAAACGCCATTTTCCAGCCCTACGGCATTCATCTGGACTGGCGTTTCTTTACCGTAGCGGAAATGCTGGCCGTACTGTGCGTGGTTTGCGGCTTGGGTATTGCCGGCGCCTGGATTGCCACCCGCCAGCATTTGCTCAGTTTTAAGGCGCGGACGTAATTGTCCCCGGACCACGCCGCGCCATGCCGGATTCAGACGGTGTGGCCGTAGCGTATGCATCATGCAGTGAGTGATTTTCCCATCTGTATCGGCTGCCTGAAAACATTCAACCCCCATCATCCATTGCACCGCGAATTAGGATGCGTCGTTGACAGGCTGGTGAAGCGGTTTGTTGAGAAAAAATCTGCAGATGCCGGGTGATAAGACACCGCAAGATTGGATATCTTGTGCACATTTTTAACGCTGCAGACGGGGGACAAAATACCGCCGTTGCGTTAATTGTCAACCAGTTCTAACAGCATTGATGACGACAGATCAATTTTTGTACTGCTTTTTTGGCATATTGCCAAGATGGACACACCATCATATATTGCCAGCCTCTTGTGATTGATTGCCGCCATGACGACTGCTTCCTCATCTCCTGCACTCTCCGCATTGATCCTGCTCGCCCATTACCACGGTATTGCCGTTAATCCGGCCGATGTTTTGCACCGTTTCTCCGGCAACGGGACGGATCTGGATCAGTCCGAATGGTTGCTCGCCGCCAAAGAGCTGGGCCTCAAGGCCAAGGCGGTGGCGTACGGCAATATCGACCGTCTGCACCTGCTGGCGCTGCCGGCCTTGGTATGGTGTGCCGACGGGCATCATTTTGTTTTGGCCAAAGTGGATGAAGACCGCTTTCTGATTCAGGATGCCGACGCCGGGCGGCCGGCAATATTGTCACGCGCGGATTTTGCCGCCCGCTATTCCGGAAAACTGATATTGGTGACGTCCCGGGCTTCGGTGTTGGGCCAGCTGTCGCGCTTTGATTTCACCTGGTTTATTCCGGCAGTCATCAAATACCGCCGCATTCTTTTGGAAGTCTTGGTAATTTCGGTGGTGATTCAGCTGTTTGCGCTGATCACGCCGCTGTTCTTTCAGGTAGTCATGGACAAAGTGCTGGTGCACCGAGGCTTCTCCACTCTGGATGTGATCGCCGTCGCCTTGCTGGTGGTGACCCTGTTCGAAGTGACGCTGGGCGGCTTGCGCACCTATGTCTTTGCGCATACCACTTCCCGCATTGATGTGGAACTGGGTGCCCGTCTGTTTCGTCACCTGCTGGCCTTGCCGTTGGCCTATTTCGAAAACCGGCGGGTGGGCGATACCGTGGCGCGGGTACGCGAGCTGGAACAGATCCGTACCTTTCTGACCGGACAAGCCCTGACCTCGGTATTGGATTTGTGCTTCTCCTTCATTTTTCTGCTGGTGATGTGGTATTACAGCGGCTGGCTGACACTGGTCGTATTGGTCTCGCTGCCTTTATACGCCGTTTGGTCGGCCACCATCAGCCCCGTTTTGCGTGCACGCCTGAATGACAAGTTTGCACGCAATGCTGATAGCCAGTCGTTCCTGGTGGAAAGTGTTACCGCCATGGGCACCGTCAAAGCCATGGCAGTAGAGCCGCAAATGACCCGCCGCTGGGATCAGCAATTGGCGGCCTATGTGCATTCAGGCTTCCGGGTTACCCGCCTGGCCACCATTGGGCAGCAAGGGGTGCAGCTGATTCAAAAACTGGTTACGGTAGCCACCCTGTGGCTGGGAGCCCGGCTGGTGATCGATGGCGAACTGACCGTCGGGCAGCTGATTGCTTTCAATATGCTGGCCGGTCAAGTGGCCGCTCCGGTTATCCGTTTGGCGCAATTGTGGCAAGACTTCCAGCAAGTGGGCATTTCGGTGGCCCGCTTGGGCGATATCCTGAACACCCCCACGGAAAACCCGCAATCGCGTCTGGCCCTTCCGGATATTCGCGGCGGTATCGACTTTGAGCGGGTGTCGTTCCGCTATCGTCCGGATGGCGCCGAAATTCTGCGCGATCTGAGTTTGAACATTGGTGCCGGGGAAGTATTGGGCATTGTCGGCCGTTCCGGATCGGGCAAATCCACCCTGACCAAACTGGTGCAACGGCTGTACGTGCCCGAGCGCGGACGTGTATTGGTAGACGGCAATGATCTGGCCCTGGCCGATCCGGCCTGGCTGAGGCGGCAGGTAGGCGTGGTGCTGCAGGAGAATGTTTTGCTCAACCGCAGCGTGCGCGACAATATCGCCCTGACCGACCCCGGCATGCCGCTGGAGCGCATCATGCAGGCCGCACAACTGGCCGGTGCGCATGAATTTATTATGGAGCTGCCCGAAGGCTACGATACTGTTGTCGGCGAACAAGGCGCCGGTTTGTCAGGTGGCCAGAGGCAGCGCATCGCCATTGCCCGGGCGCTGGTCGGCAACCCGCGCATTTTGATTTTTGACGAAGCCACCAGCGCTTTGGACTACGAATCGGAACGGGCCATCATGCAGAACATGCAGGCCATCTGCCGCAACCGCACAGTGCTGATCATCGCCCACCGCCTGTCCACGGTGCGCCACTGCCACCGCATCATCGCCATGGACAAAGGACAGATAGTGGAGGCCGGGACACATCAGCAACTGCTGGCCAAAGAAGATGGCTACTACCGCTATCTGTACCGGCTGCAAAACGGCTAGCGCCGCCTATCTTGATGATGCCGCGCCGGGCAGGCGCAAAACAGCAAGGGCTGCCTGAAAAAGTCTTTCAGGCAGCCCTTGATTGCGTCGGTGTCTTATCCGCCCAAAGCCGATGCGGCCAGCAGGGGATTGTTGCCGGTTGGCGTATCCGACAAACCGCTGGCACTACCGCCTCCGCTGCCGAATACCGCCATCGCATTGATCAAGCCGTTGGCCTGATTGGCAAACTGCGCCAAATCGGTGTGGGTGATCACCGCATCGTCAAACACCAGTTGTTCCACCTGATAATTGGCATGGCCGAAAAACGACTGGATGCGTACCGAGTCGCCGGCCGCATAGCCGGACAAAACCAAATCATGGCCGGATTTGCTAAATTGGGTATCCGCAAAGCGGATGCCCTCCATGCGCAATGTGTCCTGATCCTGTCCGTTGCCATTGTCCGCAACCATATCCTGACCATGTCCTTTGGCAAACAGATAGGTATCACTGCCATGTCCGCCGTTGAGGGTGTCGTTACCGGCCCCGCCGATCAGCGTGTCATTGCCATGGTCGCCGTTGAGGGTATCGTTACCGTCGCCGCCGTCCAGCCAGTCATTGCCGCTGCTGGCATAAAGACGGTCATCACCTGCTTCCCCGTACAAGCGGTCATTG
>JBHAET010000008.1:0-3998 GCA_041855705.1 Neisseriaceae bacterium | reverse complement strand
TTCGGATCACACATTTTGCCACCCGCCAACGGTTGCCCAACCGGCAGACCGGTGCCAATGACCTCGGATTCCATCATCCGTCCGGGTGGTCCGGTGTGGCTATTGGGCCAAAGCTTCCACCGCCAGCAAAAACGGGGGCCGGTTGCGCTGGTTTTCAAAACCGTAACGCAGCACGGCATAGCGTTGTTGCGGCAGGCTGCGCGCCCAGGCCAGCACCGCATCCGCTTCGGTGGCGCCGGCAGCATGGCCGGGATAGAGTACGGCGGTAATCAGGCCGTGCGGGCGCAGCAGGCCCAGGGCCGCTCGAAGGGCAGCCACGCTGCTGTCGGCCTGGGTGGTGATCTGTTTGTCGCCGCCGGGCAAATAACCAAAATTAAAGGCCGCCACCGCCAAACCGGGCGGTACATGATCGGCCAATTGCCGGTGGTTGTCGGCCACCAGCCGTACCCGCGCCAAGCAGCCATGTTGCTGCAAGCGGGCACGGGTGGCGTTCAGGGCCGCAGTTTGGATGTCAAACGC
Source organism: Neisseriaceae bacterium (assembly GCA_041855705.1). Lineage (GTDB taxonomy): Bacteria > Pseudomonadota > Gammaproteobacteria > Burkholderiales > Neisseriaceae > JALJZY01. Next base: position 3,479 of record JBHAET010000008.1, on the reverse strand, counting down.
CCACACCCGGCCCGCATCCCCCACCAGCTCGGCCAGATACAGGCTGTCATGCCCGTTGCCGGCGGTGGCATCCAGCGCATGGTCACCGGCATTCAGGCAGCCTCGCCACAATGTACGGGCAAAGGCCAGTACCGGCTGCACGTGAGAGGCCATCACAGGCCCAATTCGTTGAGAAAGCGCACATCGTCGGCCCAGCCGAACTTCACCTTGACCCACACTTTCAAAAACACTTTGCAGCCAAACAGTTTTTCCATGTCGATCCGCGCTTCGGTGGCGATTTTCTTCAGTTTTTCACCCCCCTTGCCGATCACAATCGGTTTCTGGTTGTCCTTGTCCACCAGCACCGCGATATAGATGTGGTAGAGGCCGCCCTCTTCGCTGAACTGTTCCACTTCCACATTCATCGCATACGGCAGCTCTTCGCCCAGATAACGGAACAGTTTTTCGCGCACGATTTCCATCGCCAGAAAGCGGCTGGATTTGTCGGTCACCATGTCTTCGGGATACAGCGGCACGCTTTCAGGCAGCCCCGGTTTCAGGGCGGCAATCAGTTGGCCGATGCGCAGGCCGTGTTTGGCGCTGACCACTTCGCAGCCGGCAAAGTCGAATTCGGCGCGCACCTGCTCGATAAACGCCTGCAAGGCCGCAGGGTCTTTCGCCTTGTCCTTGTCGATTTTGTTGACCACCAGCCATACCGGCGTGTGGCGCGGCAGCTGGCGCAACACGGTCCGGTCGGCCTCGGTAAACCGCATCGCTTCCACCACCAGCAGCACCACATCCACGCCGCCCATCGCTTCGGTCACATTGAGGTTGAGCCGGTCATTCAGGGCATTGCGGTGGTCGGTCTGGAAACCGGGGGTATCGACAAACACCAGCTGCGCCTCGTGATCGGTATAAATGCCGTTGACCTTGTGGCGGGTGGTTTGCGCCTTTTTGCTGGTGATGCTGATTTTCTGACCAATCAAATGGTTCATCAGCGTGGATTTGCCCACATTCGGGCGGCCGACAATGGCAATGAAACCGCAGCGGTAGCCATCGGGGATGGGCGCAGACAGAGAATGAACAGACATGCTGGTTTTCCGGATGGGGTGGATGAGCGATTGCCTGACCGCCAGGCCGGGCGGCAACGGCAAATGGTGTGTGCCCGGATTGCGGCCGGGTGTTTTCAGGCAGCCCAGGGTCTGTTGACAATGAACGCAGTGGCGGTATTTTGGGTCAAAAATCCCCGTCTGCGGCGTTCAAAATGCGCGCAAGGTGTTCAACCTTGCTGTGCTTTTTGCCTGGCATCCGCGGCCTTTGCCTCCAAAAACCGCTTCACTGGTCAATTGTCAACAGACCCTGGGCACCGTGGTTTATTTTTTGCGCCGCTGACGGACGGTCTCCAGCCATTGCTGCAACCAGTGCAGGGCGGCTTCGGCGGCTTTCTGTTCGGCTTCGCGGCGGCTGCCGCCACGGGCGCGGCCCTGATAGCCCAGTTCGCCCAAGTCGCATTCGACTTCAAATTCCTGCTCGTGCGCTTCGCCGGTTTGCGCCAGTATCCGATACTTGGGCAGGGCCAGACGTTGTGCCTGCAAGGCTTCCTGCAATCGGGTTTTGGCGTCTTTGCCACTGTTACTCAGGTTGATGTTGGCCACCCGTTCGGCAAACAGCCGGCGCACAACGGCTTCGGCGCGGTTAAAATCGGCGTCGAAACTGATGGCGGCAAACATGGCCTCCATGGCATCGGCCAGAATCGACGGCCGGCGGAAACCGCCGCTTTTGAGTTCACCCGGCCCCAAATACAGGCCGTCGCCCACTTGCATGGCCAGGGCCATTTCGGCCAGTGTGTCCTGGTTGACCAGATTGGCACGCAAACGCGACAACTCGCCCTCGCTCAGCTTGGGAAAAGCGCTGAACAGCATTTTGGCCACCGTGTAATTGAGAATGGCATCGCCCACAAACTCGAAGCGTTCGTTGTTTTGCGCCGCATAGCTGCGGTGGGTCAGCGCCTGGCGCAACAGTTCCGGACGTTTGAACTCGTAGTCCAACTGCCGCTGGATGTGCGCCAGGGCGGCACGGTGGCGCGGATCGGTTTTCATGGTCGGCATCATCTGTGCAGCGCTTAACGGATGCTGGTGCCGATGCGGCCAAAGTCGCCGAAATTCATCCAGATCAGAAACGCCTTGCCCACCAGCAGCCGGTCATCGACAAAGCCCCAGTAGCGCGAATCTTCGCTGTTGTCGCGGTTGTCCCCCATCATAAAATAATGCCCTTCCGGCACCACACAGCGAAAACCGCTGCCATCCTCGGCATACTGGCATTGGTCACGGAAGGGAAAGTTCGGCCGCACCCGGCCCACGCTGACCGAAGGCTCCTGCGGCATTTTCAGGATGTCGAAACTGCGGCCGTTCAAGGTTTCGCGGTATTGTTCGGCTTCCAGCACCACCGGCCCCAGCTGCGGAATCAGTTCCTGGTAACGGTACACACCGTCCGGCGAATCACCATCATTCACCGCCTGACCGCTGATGCTCAGCACCTTGTTGCGGTATTCGACCACATCACCGGGAATGCCGACCACCCGCTTGATGTAATTGATGCGGGTGTTTTCCGGATAGTTGAACACCGCCACATCGCCACGTGCCACCTGACCGGTGGGCACCAGTACATTGTTGAGCACCGGCACACGGATGCCGTAGGCAAATTTGTTGACCAGAATGAAATCACCCACCACCAGGCCCGGCCGCATGGAGCTGGACGGGATCTGGAACGGTTCGGCAACAAAGGTACGCAGCACGAACACCACCAGAATGATCGGGAAAAAACCGCTCATGTAGTCGGTAAAATGGTTGTTGGCCGCCGCTTGCGGACGGCGTTTGAGCAGATGCTTGTGCCAAAACCAGATGACACCGGTGAACAGCACAAACACCAACAGCACGGCGGTAAAGCTCATCGCAAACGACAACAGGCCGAACACGCCCACCATCATCAGCAGATAACCCCATTGCAAACGGCCGTTCCACTCGCCGCTTTCCTCGCGCTGCTTGCTGCTCAAGGCAAACAGGGCAATGCCGATCACCAGCGCCGCCACGGCGCCGAACAACATGGTTGTGGACATTTATTTGTCTCCCACCTGCAAAATGGCCAGAAACGCGGACTGCGGAATTTCCACATTGCCCACCTGTTTCATGCGCCGCTTGCCGGCTTTTTGTTTTTCCAACAGTTTTTTCTTGCGCGTGATGTCGCCGCCATAACACTTGGCCAACACGTTTTTGCGCAATGCCTTCACGTTTTCGCGGGCAATGATCTGGCTGCCAATTGCCGCCTGCACCGCAATGTCGAACATCTGGCGCGGAATCAGCTCGCGCATTTTGGCCGCCAGCTCGCGGCCGCGGTGCACGGCGTTGGAACGGTGCACAATCAGGCTCAGGGCATCCACTTTGTCGCCGTTGACCATGATGTCAAGCTTGATCAGGTCGGCTGCCTGAAATTCCTTGAATTCG
>JBHAET010000007.1:0-7362 GCA_041855705.1 Neisseriaceae bacterium | reverse complement strand
CGGCCGAAACGCTGGCATTGCCCACTTCACCTTACCGCTTTGTCGGCAGCCGTGCCGAGCTGGATGCGGCCATCGCCGCCGTCGGCTTGCCCTGTGTCATTAAGCCGGTGATGAGTTCGTCCGGCCACGGCCAAAGCGTGATCCAAACCCTGGCTGACGTGGATGCGGCCTGGGATTATGCGCAGCAGGGTGGCCGTGCCGGTGGCGGACGGGTGATTGTGGAAGGCTTTGTGCCGTTTGATTACGAAATCACCCAACTCACCGTCCGCCATGCCGGCGGCACCACTTTTTTGGCCCCGATTGGCCACCGTCAGGAACACGGCGATTACCGCGAATCATGGCAGCCCCAAGCTATGTCGCCCCAAGCCTTGGCCCGGGCGCAGGAAATTGCCGGGCGCATCACCGAAGCCTTGGGCGGCTGGGGCATTTTCGGGGTGGAACTGTTTGTGCGCGGCGATGAAGTGCTGTTCAACGAGGTTTCGCCCCGACCGCACGATACCGGCTTGGTGACCCTGATTTCACAATCACTGTCGGAATTTGCCCTGCACGCCCGGGCCATTCTCGGTCTGCCGGTACCTTCTGAAGTGGCGTTGTTGGGCCCTGCCGCCTCACGCGCACTGGTGGCCGAAGGGGTGTCACAGCAGCCGCGTTTCGGCAATTTGGCCGCCGCCTTGGCCGAAGACGATACCGACATCCGCCTGTTTGGCAAGGGCGAAGTCAACGGTCACCGCCGCTTGGGGGTGGTACTGGCGCGCGATTGCGATGTGGCGGCTGCACGGGCCAAAGCCGAACGGGCTTGGTCTGCGGTCAATATCATGCTTGATTGAAGCTGCAAGCGCATGAAAAAGGCTGCCTGAAAACCCGATCTTGGGTTTTCAGGCAGCCTTTTATCTGGCCTGGATGGAGGCGTGTCATCAGCAGTGTTGCAGCGGTATGATTGGTTAAAATCTGCTTCGCAAACCGGCTGACCGCACCGTCTTAGGGCTGTGTCAGCCCGGCTGCCGCCCGCAGTGCCAACGCCTTGTCGGTGCGCTCCCAGGTAAATTCCGGCTCTTCTCGGCCAAAATGGCCGTAGGCGGCTGATTTGCTGTAAATCGGCCGTAGCAGGTCCAGCATCTGGATGATGCCCTTGGGCCGCAAATCAAAATGCTGGCGCACCAAGGCAATCAGTTCGGCTTCGTTCAATTCGCCGGTACCGAAGGTATCGATGGCAATGGATGTCGGCTCGGCAATGCCGATGGCGTAGGAAATCTGAATCTGGCATTGGCGTGCCAAGCCGGCGGCGACAATGTTTTTCGCCACATAACGGCAGGCATAGGCGGCCGAGCGGTCCACCTTGGTCGGATCCTTGCCGGAAAATGCCCCGCCGCCGTGCGGTGCCGCACCGCCGTAGGTGTCGACAATGATTTTGCGGCCGGTGAGGCCGCAATCGCCTTGCGGGCCGCCAATCACAAAATTGCCGGTGGGGTTGATCAGATAGCGGGTGTCTTCGGTCAGCATTTCCGGCGGCAGCACCGGCAGGATGATGTGCTGTTTCACCGCCGCGATCAGATCGTCACGGCTGATATCCGGATCGTGCTGGGTAGACAGCACCACGGTGTCGATGCGCTTGACCTTGCCGGTTTCGCTGTCGTAAACGCAAGTCAGTTGCGCCTTGGCATCCGGACGCAACCACGGCAGCAGGCCGCTTTTGCGCACTTCGCTTTGCCGCTGCATCAGGCGGTGGCTGTAATAAATCGCAAACGGCATCAGCACCGGGGTTTCGTCGCAAGCATAGCCAAACATCAGTCCCTGGTCACCGGCACCCTGGTTCAAATCCACCCCTTCGCCCTCATTGACGCCTTGGGCAATGTCCGGCGACTGCTGGCCATAGTTGAGCACCACTTTGCAGTTGGCGGCGGCAAAACCCCATTCCGGACGGGTATAGCCGATGCGGGCAATGGTGTCGCGCGCGACCTGTTCGTAATCCACTTGCGCGCTGGTGGTGATTTCGCCGGCCAGCACGCACAAATCGGTGGCCACCAGGGTTTCGGCAGCCACGCGGCCGGTGGGGTCCTGTGCCAGAATGGCATCCAGCACGGCATCGGAAATCTGGTCGGCCACCTTGTCGGGATGGCCTTCGGAAACGGATTCGGAGGTGAACAGGTATTCGCTCATGATTCGGGGTCTTTCAGGCAGCCTGGGTAATTTCGGTTACAATGGCGGCCACGTTGTAACCAGGTCTTCGGTCCGAAACCGCTTATGCAAAAGCTTGTCTCGATTTTGTTTGCACTGCTCTCACGCCTGCCCTTGCCTCTGTTGCACGGCATCGGCCACGTCATCGGCTGGCTGGCGTATTATCTGTCGCCCGCGTGGCGCCGACGCATTGTCAAAAACGTGCATTTTAGCAAACTTGCCGCCCCCGACCAAGCCGGCCGGCTGGCGCGGCAGGTCAGCTGTGAAACCATGAAGGGGGCGCTCGAACTGCCGGTGGCCTGGATGCGCTCTTCGGCGCACATCGTGTCCCTGTTCCGAGAGGTTCACGGCTGGGAGTATCTGCAGGCAGCGCTGGACCGGCAACAGGGCCTGTTGCTGATTACCCCGCATCTGGGCAGCTACGATCTGGCCGGCCGCTACATCAGCCAGCAGTTGCCGTTTCCGCTGACCGCCATGTACCGGCCGCCCAAACTGGCGTGGCTGGAGGCGGTGATGAATGCCGGCCGTGTCCGCGATAAAGGCCGCACCGCACCGACCAATCTGCAAGGGGTCAAACAGGTGATGAAGGCACTGAAAAACGGGGAGGCCACCATCGTGTTGCCGGATCAGGTACCGCGCGAGGGTGACGGCGTGTGGGTATCTTTTTTCGGCCGGCCGGCCTACACCATGACCCTGGCCGCCCGCCTAGCGGCCATGCCCGAGGTGGCCACCCTGTTTTTCTGCGGCGAACGCCTGCCGGGCGGACGGGGTTTTGCCTTGCACATCGCGCCACTGGCGGGCGAATTAAGCGGCGATCGCCATGCCGATACCCAGCTGATCAATCACAATGTCGAGCAGTGGGTGGCCCGCTTTCCGGCCCAGTACCTGTTCGGCTACAACCGTTACAAAGGCCGCCCGCCACAAAGCACAACGGCACATGCCGCCAGTGCCGCTCCAGACCGCCCCTAAAATTAACGCTGCCGTGACAATTCCTGCTGCAAAGCGCGGATATTGGCCTCCCGATCGGCAATTGCCCGTTGCAGAGCCTGGGCACGACTGTGGTTGCCCTGTCGCTGTGCCTGCTGCCACTGGCTGCGGGTTTGCTGCAAGGCTCGCTGCTCACTGGCAATGTCCCGCTCAATCAGTTGGCGCGGGGTAGGCGGTTTGGGCGGTGGCGCCGCACGCACCGGTGCCGCTTTGCGAATGCGTACCGCCGATTTGGCCGGCTGCTGGCGCAAATGCACGGTTTGGGGCGGGGTACGTGGCAACACATTGACATCACCACTGCTGCCGCTGCCAAATTCCTGCTGGTACCACAAGCGGCGCAAATCCGGATTTTGATTCTGTGCCAATACGGCGGGCGGCGGACGATGCTTGGCCGGCTGGCACTCGACACGCACAGGTTCGGCGGCATACACCGCTTCCTTCTCGCCGGTCGGGCAAACATACAGCGGCGCTTCCACCGGCTCGCTGGCCGCTTGCGGTGCAGAAGCCGGCTCACCGGCCGCCAGCAACGGCCACAGCGCCAATAATGACCACCATCGCCGAACAGGACGGCGGCCATGCAGCATCCGTTTCATTGCGGCCGCCAATCTGCCGGCCACGGTGCCGGCGGTGCGACGCACAAAGGCGGTGCCTGCTCAACGGCGGGCAGCAGCAATTGCTGCGCATGCAGATACACCCGATCCGCCGCCGCCCCGCCATACAGGGTATCGCCCAGAATCGGGCAACCCAGACTTTTCATCGCCACCCTTAACTGGTGGGTACGGCCGGTATGCGGTTCTAAACGGTAACAACGCAAACCCGGGCCCACGCTATGACTGTCGAAATATGTTACTGCCGGCCGGTTTTGGCTGCGCAACAACTTCCAGGCACCCCGCCGGCTCTTCGCCATGTCGCCCTTGATCCAGCCCTGTTTTTTCAATGGCTTGCCCATCGCCACGGCCCAATAGGTTTTCGTTACTTGCCCATCGGCAAAATAGCGCCCCAATCGGGCGGCTGCCTCGGCACTGCAGGCCAGCAACCACACGCCGGAAGTCACCTTGTCCAGCCGGTGTACCAGCCACAGGCGTGCCACCGCCAACTCGTCCGCCAGCCGAACCAGCAAGGGTGGTTTGGCTGCAGTCGTCTCGTGAATGGCCAGTCCGGCTGGCTTGGTCACCGCAATCCAGTCGTGGTGCCGGTACAGCACGCTGATTTCAGGCAGCCTGTCATCATCAGGCTGCCTGAAACCGTACGCATCGGAAATCCAATCAGACATACAAACGAATCAAAGTCAAAATACCGAGTGCGCAGAATAGCACACAGGCGCCGATGCGCACCGCTCTAAACGGTAATTTACGCATCAGCCACTGACCGAGAAACACCACCGGCACATTGGCCAGCAACATACCGGCGGTGCTGCCGATCACCACGCTCGTCACATCGGCATAACGGGCGGCCAGCAGCACGGTGGCGATTTGGGTTTTGTCGCCGATTTCGGCCAGGAAAAACAGCAGCGTGGTGGCGGCAAATGCCCCATAGCGCATGTAACGGCTGTCCACCTCGTCATCCTGATCCGGCTTTAACAGCCACAGACCGACCGCAATGAAACTGATGCCGACCACCCAGCCCATCATGACCGGCGATAACCATTGCGCCAGCCACACCCCCAGCCAGGCAGAGACAGCGTGATTGAGCAAGGTGGCCACCAGAATACCGGCCACAATCGCATGTTTTTGGGCAAAGCGGGCCGCCAGAAACAGCGCCAGCAATTGGGTTTTGTCGCCGATTTCGGCCAGAGCGACCGCCAGCGTAGAAGACAGCAAGGCATCCATATCCAAATCCGCGGCGGGCAAGACACTAAAGACAGCAGCCCCAACGCCCGCCAAGGGTTGAAGCCGTGTCTCAAGTCTCGTTAATCTGCCGCCAGGCTACAGACGCGGTGACCATGTGCAGGATTGCACAAATATGTTGACCATCGCTTCAGGCTGCCTGAAACAGCCTGAACAACTACTCCCTCAAGAAGCGTGGGCATTATAGCGGTGCCATTGCCGCGCTTCAAGCACCATCCCGGGCGGAGGCCTTTGTAAAGTACCCAGATATGGATCCAGTTCCAGGTGTTGCAGCATGGCGGGTGCAGACACATCACCTGATGGGCAAACGAGTGAACGGTGCCCTGGGTCGTGTAATCAGAAGGCTTGTGAAGCGATTTTTTGAGGGAAAATCCGCAGATGCCAGGCAAAAAGCACAGCAAGATGGGACATCTTGCGCGTATTTTTAACGCCGCAAGTGCGGATTTTAACCAAAAATACCGCCGCAATGCTTTCTGACTACACGACCTAAATAAAAGGCATAAACTGGCAACGCAGAAATGCGCTACAGATGGGTATTTGCAAAGGCCCCAGGCTTATTTTTCTCAACCTGTGGTGTCAACAACCCGGTGAATTCCTGCCCATAAATCGTTGTTAATGCTATCTTTAAACAACCCATCACCGGCGTCGGCAAGCAGTGTGCCTCCAATCATGCCCATCGGTTTCAGCATCAATTTGGAAGATAATTCAAAGGGTTTACGGCTTTGCCATTGATGCGGATTTCAAAATGCAGTTTAACCTGATCAGCAGCGGAGTCGCCCATGGTGGCTATGGTTTCGCCAGCCTGCACCGTTTGCTGGTTTTTCACCCTGAGGCTGTCATTGTGGGCATAAGCGGTGATGGTGCTGTTGCTGTGACGAATCAGGATCAAGTTTCCATAGCCACGCACCTCGTCACCCGCATACAGCACCGTGCCGGCCGCCGCCGCTTTGACCGGCGTGCCACGGCTGCCGCCGATGTCAATGCCCTTACGGGTACTGCCGTTGTATTGCGCCAGAATCGGACCGCGTACCGGCCATTGAAAGTTCAGGCGATTGCTCGCGACGACCGACCGTTCCGTAGCCGCCGCACGACGGGTGTTGGCAGACGATGGTTGCTGGCTGCTGCGGCTGGCACTGCCACGGTTGCTGCCAACCCGCAGCACCTGACCCACTTCCAGCTGATTGGGATTGCTCAGCCGATTCCAGGCAATCAAGGTGGAAACCGGCTGGCCGAAACGTTGGCTGATGCGGTACAAGGTGTCACCACGCTGTACCCGGTAATGACCGTCGGGAACGGCAGTGGATGACGTGCCGGCACACGCACACAGCAACAAAACGATCGTCATCCCAACCGCATATCGAAATCGGAGCATCATCGGTTTCATGGGTTCATCCATCACGCAAACCCCTACAGACACAAAACCGGATGCATGGTTGCATCCGGCTTGCATAATTTTACGTTTCGACAACTGCCTTATTGTACCCGTTGCCAGGTTTGGGTACGACCAAACGGACCAATTGAGCCACGCACTTCCAGTGACTGGCCACCATTGACCAGCTTGGCACTGGCGGTGTATTCCTTACCGGTTTTCGGATCCGTAATCTTACCGCCTTTGTAGCCATCCCCGCTCACCCGCAAACCGCGCAAAACGGTTTGGCCAACCAGCGGCTTGCCTTGCTGTGCCCCGCTGCAATCGCTGCAATTGGGATCAACACCGGGTGCCAGTGACACGATGCGGCCACTGTAAATGCCTCCTGATTCACTGATTTCCACCACGGCGCGTGGTTTTTTGGTGTTGTCGTCTATGGTGCGCCACTGACCAACAATATTATTGGCCCAGGTGCTGCCAGCAAACAGTAAGGCGGCCGCAGCCCATAAATATTTACGCATGCAAGTTTCTCCTTTATGTGGTGTGAGATGAAATGACCCACGCCATTGTGATCAGCAGCACGGCATATGGATGTGCTTCTTGATCCAAACTGGCCCCAGGCCGGCCCAACGAATGTGAATTGAAATGAAGCATGCCGTTCCGTCTGGCGGTGGTGTGTTACGATAAAATAGAATGCACAGCGGCGCAAAGTAGAATTTTAGAATAAAAAGCCTATTGCAGTCGTAGGCCCATTGCATGCCGATTGGACACTGAGTGGAAAACCAATTGTTCAAGTTGTTAACGATTGAAATAACTATTGGAGCTGTCCTAGTTATCTAGGGCCTGTTGACAATTATAATTAATTTAATATCATTCTATTATGGAAGAAAGACTGGTATTAACTGATGCCCAATGGGCAAAAATCGAGCCGTTATGCTCGGGCAAATCAACAGATCGCGGACAAACAGCGGCTGATAACCGTCT
>JBHAET010000006.1:0-5838 GCA_041855705.1 Neisseriaceae bacterium | reverse complement strand
GCACCGAGCGGTAGCGCGGCACAATCAGCAACACCTGATTGCCGCCGGCTGCGGAAGCGGCAGCCGGCAACGGTGCCGAAGCAGACGGCTGGCTGACCGCCGCATCACTGCCCATCGGCACCACGCTGACATTGCTGGCTTCCACGTTCGGCATCGCCACCTGTCCGACCGGCAGGGAAGTGCCGGCGGCATTCTGGCGTGCATTGTCGGTGCTGGATTTGTTCTGCCAGGCGTAAATCGCCCCGCCAATCGCCGCCAGCAGCAGCAGGCCGAACAACCATTTGGGAAACGGCTTGCGCACCGGCGTGTCACGGTAATCCAAACCGCTGCGGCCGTTGCCCAAGGCAGCCGGTTTCACCACCGGTTCGCTGGGAAATACCGCCTGAATCTGTGCCTCCAGCACTGCTTCGTCCAAACCCAGCAAGCGGGCGTAACTGCGCAGAAAACCGCGCACGAACACCGGCTCGGGCAGGCCGTGATAAACACCCTGCTCCAAGGCCTCCACCTGACGTGCCGACAATTTCAGGCGCTCGGCCACCTCGCCGATGGAAAAACCCTTGCGGCTGCGCGCCTGGCGCAATACTTCGCCCAAGGCGGCGGCCGGATCGGCCGGTTGCAAAATGCTGCTGTCTGCTGCTTCTGTCATGGTTTGCGTCCTGTGCTAATCTGTTCCAGCTCGGGAGAATACGGGAAATGGGTGCGCAGCTGGGCTTCATACTCATAGGCCGCCTGGCTTTGGCCGCGGGCGCGGGCAATCTGCCAGCCCAACAGCAAATCATCGGCATTGAGCCGCTCTACCCGGCTCTGGTACTGGCGGAACAGATAATCGGCATCATTGATCTGGCCGGCCATCATCTTGGCCCGCGCCTGCTCCTTGTACACCGGCGAGAACCAGTCGGCGGCGGCCAGGGCACGCTGGAAATAGGCATCGGCCAGGCCGTACTGCCCCATGCGGGCACTGCACACCCCTTTGTTCAAATTGGCCACCTGCGGGCTGGGGTACGTGGGATCGGCCAGCGCGCGGTCAAAATAAGTCATCGAATCGTTCGGCCGCTTGAGCACATCGCAGACAAACCAGCCGTAGTTGTTGTTGACTTCGGCGCTGTTTGGCTCCAGCGACAGTGCGCGGCGGAAGCTCTCATCGGCTTTTTCCGGCACCTTCAGGTATTGGTAAATCTGCGCCCGCATCAGCCAGGCATAAGTGTTGCGGCCATTGGCCTTCAGTGCATCCTCAATCGCCGTCACCGCCTGGCGGTAGTCCTGCACCTTCATGTATTCCACGGCCAGCTGGGTTTTGATTTGCGACACGCTGTCGGCACGCTCGGCGGCGGTCGGTTCCTTGATCCCGCCCCTGCTGCCGCAGGCGGCCAGCAACACACACATGCCCAGTGCTGCCCATAGACGCATTTTCGGTTTCATGGTTTCAGCCTTTCATGATTTGCCACTTTTGTTGGCGGCGGGTTTTGTCCTGCACCTGGCCGGCCAACTGGCCGCAGGCGGCATCAATGTCGTCACCGCGGGTTTTGCGCACCGTCACCACCAGCCCGGCCTGCTGCAAGATTTCGCGGAACACCCGGATGCGTTCACTGCCGGAGCGCGCATAACCGGAATTCGGAAACGGATTGAACGGAATCAGGTTGAATTTGCACGGCACATCACGCACCAGCTCGATCAGTTCGCGCGCATGTTCCGGATGGTCGTTGACCTGATCGAGCATCACATACTCAAACGTGATGAAATCGCGCGGCGCCTTGACCAGATAACGGCGGCAGGCAGCCATCAGCTCGGCCAGCGGGTATTTTTTGTTCAGGGGCACGATTTGATCACGGATGCGGTCGTTGGAGGCATGCAGCGACACCGCCAGCGCCACCGGCATATCTTCCTTGAGCCGGTCCATCTGCGGCAGCATGCCGGAAGTGGACACCGTCACCCGGCGGCGGCTCAAGCCGTAACCGTGGTCATCCAGCATGATCGACAATGCGGTCACCACATTGTCGTAATTGGCCAACGGCTCGCCCATGCCCATCATCACCACATTGGACACCACGCGCTCGTTTTTCGGCGTGACCCCCATCGCCTTGTTGGCCCACCACAGCTGGCCGATGATTTCGGCCGCACTGAGGTTGCGGTTGAAACCCTGGCGGCCGGTGGAGCAAAAAGTACACTCCAGCGCACAGCCGATTTGCGAGGAAATGCACAGGGTGCCGCGCGTGTCCTCGGGAATGAACACCGTTTCCACCCCGTTGCCGGTGCCGACATCCAGCAGCCACTTGCGGGTGCCGTCGGCTGAATGCTGCTCGGCCATCAGCCCCGGCACACGGATTTCGGCGTGCTCATCGAGCTTGCTGCGCAGCGATTTGGCCAGATCGGTCATCTCGGCAAAATCGGCGGCACCGCCCAGATGCATCCAGCGCATCACCTGCCGGGCACGGAACGGCTTTTCGCCGATGGCGGCGAAATAGGCGGTCAGTCCCGGCAAATCGTAATTGAGCAGATTGGTTTTCATCACATCACTATCGGAAGGTTTTGCCTAAGGCCACTGACGATCACACACCGGCAATGGCCTTAAGCAAAATACCGCACAAGGCCGCAAGGCTGCCTGAAACCGGTTTCAGGCAGCCTTGCGGCCCCGATCAGCCCCGTTAACGGGGGCAGATTTCGCTGTTGTCAAAGAAATAGGCGATTTCGATGGCCGCGTTTTCCAGGCTGTCGGAACCGTGCACCGCGTTGGCGTCAATCGATTCGGCAAAATCGGCACGAATGGTGCCGGCAGCCGCTTCTTTCGGATTGGTGGCACCCATCAGTTCACGGTTTTTGGCCACCGCATTGTCACCTTCCAGCACCTGAATCATCACCGGGCCGCTGGTCATGAATTTCACCAGCTCACCGAAAAACGGACGTTCCTTGTGCACCGCATAAAAGCCTTCGGCCTCGGCCTGGGTGAGGTGTTTCATTTTGGCGGCAATGATTTTTAAGCCGTTGCTTTCAAAACGGTCGTAAATTTTGCCGATGACGTTCTTGCCCACAGCATCAGGTTTAACAATTGAAATGGTGCGTTCGATAGCCATAAAATACTCCAAAAAATAAACATCCCGGCCGACCACGCTGTCGCCGGTGCCAAAAGTCTTTGCGGCGGCATTTTAACAAGATTCGGCCGGTTTTAACACGCAAGCGCCGCAATATTTACGCAAGCCGGCCCGCCACAACAAATGAAAGGTGCCGTCATCGACGGCACGGCGCATCGGCATCAGGTGTCCAACACAGCCTGCCCGTGTCCAGCCCCTGCCCCAGGCTGCCTGAAAACGGTTTTCAGGCAGCCTGGGGCAAAGTCGAACTCAATCCAAAGTCAGGTGCGGCAAGGCCAGATAATCTTGCGACTGCATTTCGGTCAGCCGGCTGGCAGTACGGGTAAATTCCTGGGCAAAATCGCCCTCGGTGTAAATCTCGTCCACCGGTACCGCGCAACTGGCACACAGTTTGACCCGGTAGTCGTACAGCACATCCACCAGCCAGGTCAGCCGCCGCGCCTCGGCACGTTCGGCCGGGGTCATCGCCGGAATGCCGGACACAAACAGCAGGCGGTAATGTTCGGCCAGCCACAGATAATCGTTCTGCGAACGCGGGCCGCGACACAGGGTGTCGAAATCAAACCACAGCGCATTGCGGGACTGCGCCTTGAACGGCAGGCTGCGGCCATGCACCTCGATTTGGCCGCCGGCAACGGTTTCGCCCGGATTCATCTGTGCAAACAGTGCCGCCAGCCGCTCCTCACTGGCCGCATTGTCCGGCACATAAAACACATCGGCGGCACGGAGGGTGCGCAAACGGTGGTCTTCGCCCCCGTCCACATTCAAGACCGTCAGTTCGCGCTCAATCAGGGCGATGGTCGGCAAAAAGCTGCTGCGGTTCTGGCCTTGCGGATACAAATCGGCCGGGGCATAGTTGCTGGTGGCCACCAGCACCACCCCTTCGGCAAACAGGCCTTCGAGCAGACGGCCCAGAATCATGGCATCGGCAATGTCGCTGACATGAAATTCGTCAAAGCACAAAACCCGCACTTCGACCGCAATTTCGCGCGCCACTTCACGCAAGGGGTTGGCGGCACTGTTGCGTTCGCGCATGCGCCGGTGCACCTCGGCCATAAAAGCGTGAAAATGTACCCGCCGTTTGCGCCGGTACGGCAGGCAGCCGTAAAACACGTCCATCAGAAAACTTTTGCCGCGCCCCACGCCGCCGTAAAAATATAGGCCTTTGGGCGACTGCGGCGAACGCAGGCTGCGCCCCAGAAAACGGTTGCGCTTGCGCTTGAACATCATCAGTTCGGCCCACAGCTTGTCCAGCAGGCGAATGGCCTTCAGCTGGGCCGCATCTTCGATAAAGCCCGGCTGCTGCTGGGCAGCCTGGTACCAAGTCAGCGGGCTGTGGTTTTTGAAATCGGGCGGATTAAAACGGGCAGTGGTATGCTCCACAGGTTTCTACTCTTGTCTTGTTCTGGTGGATGATGTCAGCAGCCATGGCCTGCAAAACCACTCTGCTGAATCATTGAAGTTTTTCCGACATGCCATGCATGCGCCGGTGCTTGGCAGCCAGCGCTTGCCGCAAGGGCAACAACGCCTTCACCGGACAGGCCACCCGGCGGCAACGGCAAAGGCCGCAACATAACACAAAGACACGGCCTTTGGCAAAACCGGTACCGCCAACAAAAAACGCCGCTGGCAAGCAGCGGCGTTGGGGCTGAAACACAATTTCAGCGGCTTTGGTTTTGCAACGACTGGTCCACGCGCTCGCGCAATTCCTTGCCCGGTTTGAAGTGGGGAACGTATTTTTCCGGTACCTCCACTTTTTCGCCGGTTTTCGGATTGCGGCCGATGCGGGCCGGACGGTGATTCAAGTCAAAACTGCCGAAACCGCGGATTTCAATCCGCTGGCCGCGGGCCAGCGAACGGGTCATGGTATCGATCAGGACTTTGACACTGTATTCCACATCACGACCCAGCAGTTGTGTATTGTTGTTGGCCAAATACACTTCGGCCAGACGGATCATCAACTCGGACTTGGTCATGGCGTTTACTCGTTATCGCCGGAGAGCTTGGCTTTCAGCAAGTCGCCCAGGCTGGTGGTGCCGGCCGAAGCATTGTTGCTGGCCGCCACGGAACGCAGGGCTTCGCTGGTTTCCTTGGCATCCTTGGCCTTGATGGACAGGCTGATGCTGCGGTTTTTGCGATCCACCGTGGTGATCACCGCTTCCACTTCATCGCCCTCTTTCAGCACGTTGCGGATGTCTTCCACGCGGTCGCTGGACACTTCCGAAGCGCGCAGGTAGCCTTCCACTTCGTCAGACAGGGCAATCACCGCGCCTTTGGCATCCAGTGACTTGACGGTGCCTTTCACCAGGCTGCCTTTGTCGTTGACGCTGATGTAGTTGCCGAACGGGTCGCCGGAGAGCTGTTTGATGCCCAAAGAGATGCGCTCTTTGTCGACATCGATGGCCAGTACCACGGCCTCAACCTCTTCACCTTTCTTGAACTGGCGAACGGCTTCTTCGCCGGTTTCGGTCCAGGACAGATCAGACAGGTGTACCAAACCGTCGATGCCGCCGGGCAGGCCGACAAACACACCGAAGTCGGTGATCGATTTCACCGCGCCGGAAATCTTGTCGCCCTTGTTGTGGTTGGCTTCGAATTCCTGCCACGGATTGGCCTGGCACTGTTTCATGCCCAGGCTGATGCGGCGGCGGTCTTCGTCGATTTCCAGAATCATCACCTCGGCCTCGTCGCCCACTTGCACGACTTTGCTCGGGTGAACATTCTTATTGGTCCAGTCCATTTCGGAAACGTG
>JBHAET010000005.1:0-3889 GCA_041855705.1 Neisseriaceae bacterium | reverse complement strand
GTGATTGCCGGCCTGGGCCATGCCAATGTGCACATCATGTTTGTTGTCGGCATGCTCGGGGTGCTGGTGGGTGATGGCCTGATGTTTACCGCCGGCCGCATTTATGGCGACAAAATCCTGCGCTTTCGCCTGGTCCGGCGCTTGATGACACCGAAGCGTTATGTCCAGGTGCAGGAAAAATTCGACAAGTACGGCAATCGGGTGCTGTTTGTGGCCCGTTTTCTGCCCGGCCTGCGCACCCCGATTTACATTACCGCCGGCATCAGCCGCCGGGTCAGTTATTGGCAGTTTTTGTTGATGGACGGGCTGGCGGCGCTGATTTCGGTGCCGGTGTGGGTGTATTTGGGGGCATACGGTGCGGAAAACATCGACTGGCTGATGCACAAGGTACACCAGTTTCAGACCGGCCTGTTTGTGGTGCTGGGCATCGGTGCGGTCTGTTTGCTGTGGTGGTGGTGGCGCCGCCGCCAGCGTGACCGTTTTTTCCGTCAGAAACTCAAAGAATTACGTGCCTTGCGCCGGCAGCAAAAAACGCCGAAATAAGGCTGCCTGAAACCGTGCCGGCACGGTATCGGGCGGATCACGGTGGTGCCGGGTAGCGAATGTATGCATCACCAACACCGGTCCAAGCAAAGCAGCGACGAACCATGCTGAGTCATGCGCCATCAAGGTCGTGTTGCCCAAATTGGCGCATGTCTTGCCGATACACACCCACTTTCATGAGGAAACAGCGATGAGCAATCCCAAAATTTACGGCGACGGAGCTTTTCGCCGCAACGGCCTGATGGGCAGCATTGTCGAGAATACCTATGCCGGAGCCTTGTCGTTCATGCGCCGCAACTATACCCGCAATCTGGATGGCGTCGATGTGGTGGTTTCCGGTGTGCCGCTGGATTTGGCCACCACGTTCCGTCCCGGTGCCCGGTTGGGGCCGGCGGCCATCCGTGCCGCCAGTGTGCAACTGGCCGAGTTGAACCTGTTCCCGTGGGGTTTTGACCCGTTTGATGACCTGGCGGTGATTGATTACGGTGACTGCTGGTTTGATGCCCACCAGCCGTGGACCATCCGCGAAACCATCAAACAGCATGCGCTGGACATCATCAGCAATAGCCGGGCCAAA
This sequence comes from Neisseriaceae bacterium, assembly GCA_041855705.1. GTDB lineage: Bacteria > Pseudomonadota > Gammaproteobacteria > Burkholderiales > Neisseriaceae > JALJZY01. The sequence continues at coordinate 2,769 of JBHAET010000005.1, read as the reverse complement.
ATGCTCACCTTCGGCGGCGATCACTACATCACCTATCCCTTGTTGCAGGCACATGCCGAAAAATACGGCAAGCCTTTGAGCCTGCTGCATTTCGATGCCCATTGCGATACCTGGCCGGATGACGCCGAAGATTCACTCAATCACGGCACCATGTTTTACAAGGCGGTGAAAAACGGCCTAATCAATCCGCAAACCTCGGCCCAGGTCGGCATTCGCACCTGGAACAGCGATTTCATGGGCATGAACATGCTGTTTGCGCCGTGGATCAATGAAAACGGTGCCGAGGCCGCCATCAAGCGGATTTACGAAGTGGTGGGTGATACGCCGGTGTACATTACCTTTGACATCGACTGCCTGGTCCCAGCATTTGCCCCCGGAACCGGCACGCCGGTGCCCGGCGGCCTCAATTCGCACACCGCCCTGTCGATTGTGCGCGGTTTGGGCGATCTGAATATCGTTGGCATGGATGTGGTGGAAGTGGCACCGGCATATGACAATGCCGAAATCACCGCCATTGCCGCCGCCCATGTCGCCGCCGACATGCTGTGCCTGTTGCGCAACCGCAAACTGGCCGGCAAATGGTGAGACTGCCGCGATAAACAGCGTCATAAACCTTGCCAATCCACCATCCAAAGCAAAGGCTGCCTGAAACCATTTCAGGCAGCCTTTGGTATTGGCCATCGTCGGGATGTTTACACGTTTTCGGCTTGATCAAAGCTGTCGGCGAAAAAAGCCGTGGCCGGCAAGCCGGCCGCCGTCAGCAGCTGGCGGGCTTCGACAATCATGGCCGGATGACCCGCTGCATATACCTGGCATTCCGGCCAATCGGTGATTTGCTCCAAGGCAATTTGCTGTACATGGCCGCGTGCGCCTTGCCAGTTGGCCGGTGCCTGGGACAGTACCGGTGTGTAGCGGCCGTTGGCCAGTTGCGCCACCAGTGCGGCGGCTTGCTCGGCATGGTACAGATCGGCCGGCTGGCGGCCGCCCCAGAACAGTTGTACCGGCCGGCTGCTGCGCTCGTGAATCAGCGCGTGGAGCAGGCTTTGCATCGGTGCAAAACCGGTACCGGTGGCGAGCATGACCAGCGGCCCGTTGCCTTCGTGCAAACCAAAACTGCCCAACGGGCCTTGCAGGCGCAAAATGCTTTTTTCGGCACAGCGGCCGTCAAACAGGGGCTCGGAAAACAGACCGTCCCGACGGCGGCGGATGTGGAAACTCAGGCGCTCCGGCTGCTGCGGGTCGCTGGCAATGGAATAACTGCGCCGTTTGCCTCCGGGCAGCAGAAAATCAACATATTGGCCGGCGCTAAAGGCAAACGGCTTGTTGCGCGGCAAATCGACGGTCAGGATCGCCACCTCGCCCTCATGCTGCAGGCTGTGCACCCGCACCGGCAGGGTGAAGACCGGTGCTGCTGTGGCACCCTGATAATGGGGCATGCTGATGACCACATCACTGAGCGCCTGGCTGCAGCACAGCAGCAACTGGCCGCTGCTGGCGGCTTCATCGTCCAGACTGGCGGCGGGCAGGCGTTCGATGTGGCCGCTGACCCACAACGCCTTGCATGAACCGCAGGTTCCGCTTTGGCAGGCATGCGGCACGGGCAGCTGCTGGCGTTTGGCGGCGGCCAGCAAATTCTCGCCGGCATTGGCAACAAACTGCTCCTGGCTGGGCAAAACGGTAATCCGGTAACTCATGAGCTACGAAACCCGACAAAAACAAAGCAGGCATCATATAGCGAAATGCCGGATGCTGCTACATGGTGGAATCTTTGCAAAACTGCCAGATGTGGATGCCGTTCAAGGCGTAGGCCACGCTGCGGGCGCAGGCATATCAAATACAAGACCAAGCGAGTGAGCAGCACACAACGCAGCAATGCGCCACAGATAGAGGCAAAGGTTTCGGTGCCAGCGGTTTGGGCGGCAATGACGTGATGGTTCGGCCTGCTGCTGTGTTTGGCAGATGCAAGGCGCTTTGTTTCAGGCTGCCTGAAACCTGCGATGCATGCCCAGCTGCGAATGCCGGAGACAGACGTTGTTCCACATCAAATGGTGCGGTATGGACCAAGATGAAATTTGCATCTGGCATGGTTATTGCTGTTAATTTGAATTAATATTGGTAAATATTCATTGCGTTGAATTCGTACAGAGGGGAAAACCATGGCACAAATCATGACGGTGCAAGGCAAACAGGTGGTGGGCCGGCAGGCGATTATTGATCAGCAATACTTGCCGCAACAAGCCGGTACCCGTTACGTGATTGACCAAGGCGGTGCACAACTGCCCAAAATCCGTATTGAAGATGACCAATTGTGGGTTTTGCTGGAGGAGGAAAGCCTGTTGCTGGATGCCAGCAACAGTGCGGAGTTGTTTGTGCAAGCGCCTGGCCAAAATTACCAATTGGTGTCTGGCCAGTGGCAGGCGGTGGCGGGCGAGCCGTGGTTGGCCGCTCCTGCCGCCGAGCCGGCTGCCGAAAACGTGCTTGCCTCTTTGTCGGAGCCGGCATCGGGTTTGTCTGTGGCGCAGTGGGGCATGATTGGTGCCGGTACTTTGCTGGCAGGTGGTTGGGCGTTGAGCAAGTGGAATGATGATGACGCAATGGTCAACATACCGGAGCCATCGGCACCGCTCAATCAGGCAGCCAGCATTGTGCTCAGTGGCAAAACGGAAGTGGGCAGCGTACTGAGCGCAACAGTGAGCGATGGTGACGGTCTGCCGGGCAGCATCCAATACCAATGGTATGCCGATGGACAGGCGATTGCCGGTGCCACCG
>JBHAET010000004.1:0-4320 GCA_041855705.1 Neisseriaceae bacterium | reverse complement strand
CTGTTGATAATTGACCCTAGGTCGTGTAGTCAGAAGGCTTGTGACTACACGATCTAGGCTCAATCGGCCGCGGGCGCCGTCTCGACGCAATCGGCACCCATATAGCGGTAAAACCAATTGGTATGCGAGCGTTCGAGGTAGCGGCCACGCTGGATTTCATAGGTAAATTGCAGCACAAAATTCTGTGCATTGGCACCGGCTGTTTTATCTGGAACCACGCTGGCCGTGTAATTCAGCAGCCGTTCCTTGTTCGGCAGCGACAACGGTGCCATGAGCCGGTAAACCTGTGCCTGTGGCCGGCCGGCAACGGCATGGCGGGCATCACGCTCGACTTTGGCGGCCGGGTAGCGTTGTTCAAACTGACCGTGCAACCGGTCTGCCAGCCAGCGGGCACTGTCATCCGGAATGCAAACCTTTGCCGAGGCAGCGATGCTGGGTGAGTGGGGCGGCTGCGGCAGGGTTTGGCCTTCGATAAAGTCATCATAAGTGGTGTTGCCGCTTGTTTCATACAGGCCGGGCCGAACCTCAAATGCCAGCGCCTGGGCGGCGGCCAAGATGGCGGACAGGGCAAACAGGCATCGGGCCATGATCATCCTTTCATTTCATCGACGCGACGGCCGTCAGCGCCGGTTGGAGCTGCAGCAGCGCCACCCAGTTTTGCCGGTTCAGATGGCAGGCCGCTTCGTTGTCGGGTGCGCAACGGCCGTCTTGCGCCTCGGGATACGGCAATTGCAACCGGCCATCGGCCTGACGGCGCAGTTTGCGCAAGGCCACCGTGTGCGCGATATTGCCGCCCACCAGCCAAACCTCGTGCGGATACAGTGCCACCACCACATCGCAATGGCTGGGCAGCCAGTCGCCGTCTTGCGCCAGATGCCGTTGCAAGCCGGCATAAGCGGCAATCTGCGGCTGCTCACGCAGATAACACAGCAAATCGCCCACCGCCGGCACGCTGTGCTGTGGATCGCGCAAACGGTAAGGCCCCTGCTCCCGAAAGGCGGCACGGATGTAATCGATGTGGCTGGGGGTGGGCGCAAACTGCGGCACACCGGCCTCGGCCATCACATACGACACAAACGCCGCCGACCACGGCACATCCACAATGAAACTGCGGCAGATGGCCGCCGCCACCGCATCCCGGCGGGCCTCGGCACAGGATGCGGCCGGCGGGTGGCGGGGCACAATCATCGCCAGCGTACCGCCCTGCTGCCAGTAGTCGGCCACCTTGGCCCAGGCTCGGCGGCCATCGGCCAATCGGCGCGCCTCGGCTTCGGCCGCCGGCAAGCCGGACAAACGACCGTCGGCATCAATAAACGGCGCATACCACAGGGCATGCTCCTGTCGCGCCACCGTGGCAATGCGCTCGGCCAGCGGCACATCCGCCGCCCAATCCCGCCCCGGTGACAGCGGAGCCCGACCATCTGGCAGGGCGGCGCAGGCAAACAGTCCGCCCGACACGAATGCCATTGCCAGCAGACGCAATGCTTGGGGCAACATCACACCCAAAGCCTTCAGACCGCCACCGTTGGCCGCCGGTTGACGCACATAAACCAGTACACCACATGGCTGAGTATCGGCAGAAAAATCAGCAGCACCAGCCAGACAATCCGCTCATTGTCGGTCAATGCCGGGTTTTTGGCAGCATGAATGCCGTACAACACCATATTGAGCAGAACCAACCCCATCACCATAAAATGGACGCCAAACAGCAGCATCATGTGCTGCATCTGCGGTTCCTGTCCCTGTTTCAGGCTGTCCAGCAGGGAAAACATGTACATCTTGAACAGCAGGATGTACAGCAGCGGCAGCAGGGTGGACACCAGCAGCAGGTAACGGGCACGCGCCGAAGTGAACAACATGAGGCCTCCTTATTTTCATCGTTCAGGCAGCCTGTCTGACAATGTGCGGTCTGCCGTCAGGTTTGCCTTCAGCGGCGCAGCTGGGCGGCGCAACGCTTGGCCACGGTGTTGGAAACCCGGTTCCAATTGCTGGTGCTGTCCCGGGCCATGCGTTCGGCACTGCCGTAATGACGCATTACCTCCCGCCGGCTGCAACTGCATGCCTGCCGCATCTGCGCACGGCTGGCATTGACACCGCGCCGCTCCAGACCGCGCACGCATTCTTCAACATAGCCGCGGTTGCTGAAAACAGCCTGTGCTTCAGCACGTTTCTGTTCCGGACTGGCGCAGGCGGCCAGCAACAGGCTCATGCCCAGACCAAGCAAAACTGTTGGGGTGGATTTCATCGTACACTCCTTGCCGTATTGGCATCGATTCATCCCCTTGGTTACAAATGTTTTTCACCGTATGTGTCTGGAACAGCGGCCAGCCGCATGCTGTGGCCGCTGTTCAGGCAGCCTGTGGCTCAGGGCGCTTGATACAGGCGGGTAATCTCCACCATGCCGCCGTGCCGCTGGAACCGGTAGGTATCTTCAGCTGGCAGGTCGCCATTCCGGTACAGCACCACGGTCACGCGGCTGCGGTTCTGCCAGCGAACCTGGTAGCGCATGTCTTCGCTGATGCTGCGGCTCACGCTCTGCTTGGGCAGCTGCGCCGGCAAAAACTGTGCCGGCGAGGCGCGCTCGCCCTCGGATTTTTCATGGGCCATATAAGCGCGATAGGCCGCATCCAGCGATTGGCCGCGGTAGTGGCACACCTGCTTGGCCAAACCGCTGCCCGCCTCACCCGCCGATTCGATGGGTTTGCAGGTCAGCATCGGACTGGCGGCCAGTGCCAGCGGTGCGGCAAGCAGCACCGGCAACAACCATAGCGAACGTTTCATGACGAACTCCTTTCCAGATAAACGGGTTTCAGCAGCCTGAGACCTTTGCCCGAATGGCGGGGCCGGCGGTGCAACGGCTGGCGGCATCCCGATACGGTTGGGTTTTCCCCGGCCGCATCAATTGCGCAACGGCTTGCCGGTGGCAAGCATGTTTTCGATCCGCTCCAGGGTTTTTTCCTGTTGCAGCAGGCTGACAAACACTTGCCGCTCCAAGTCGAGCATCCATTGTTCGTCCACCAGCGTGCCCTCATCCACATCACCGCCGGTCATCACCCAGGCAATCCGGCTGCCGATGTAGAAATCATATTCGCTGATGAAACCGCCTTCTTTCATGTTGACCAACTGGCCTTGGATCGAAGCGGCGCCGGGGCGGCCGGCCACCCGGAAACGGCGCGGCTGGGCCGGACGGTAGCCGGCCTCGGCCAGGGCACGTGCCTGGCTCAAAGCGACAAACAGGGTTTCATAAGCATTGAACACCACCACCGCATCGTCTTTCAGGTAGCCTTGCTCCTTGGCTTCCAGCGCGCTGGTGGCCACATTGGCGGTGGCAATGTTCATGTAGCGTCCCTTGAGTGCCGCGAGCAAATCGCCCTGGCTGGCATCGGCGGCGCGCAGGGCAAATTCCTTGCTGCCGCCGCCGGCCGGAATCAGGCCGACCCCCACTTCCACCAAGCCGATGTAGCTTTCCAGTGCCGCCACCACCTGATCGCAGTGCAGCACGAATTCGCAACCGCCGCCAAAGGCAAAGCCCTGAATTGCGGCCACGGTGGGAATCTGGCTGTAACGCAGGCGCATGGCGGCATCCTGAAACTGCTTGACCGCCGCTTCGATAGCCGCAAAATCGCCGCTGGCAAACGCCGGCATCATCGATTTCAAATCGGCGCCCACCGAGAACGGGGCTTCCGGCGCCCACAACACCAGTGCCTCAAACCGTGCTTCGGCAATGTCGAGCGCCTGGTTCAGGCCGTCGATCACCGCCGCGCTGACCGCACCCATGTGGTTGCGGTTTTCCACCACCAGCACTTTGCCGTCGAGGGTAAAGGCGCGCAACACTTCGGTTTGCAATACGGTTTCGCCCAGTTCGGGCCGGTTTTCACCCAACAGCTTGGCCGGCGCATACTGGCGTTGGTACACATCCAGCGACGAGCGCGGATCATAGGCGCCGGTACGGAAATTGAGACTGCCCTCGTTGGTGTGGAAGGCCTCCACCCCGTCCAGCCACGCCGGCAGCGGTGCCTGGCTCATGGTTTTGCCGGCGGCCATGTCTTCGCGAATCCAGCCGGCCACCTGCTGCACCCCGGCCGCCTGCCAGGTTTCCAATGGCCCCAACTCCCAGCCAAAACCCCAACGGATGGCAAAATCGATGTCGCGGGCGGTGGTGGCAATCGACTCGGCCTGCACCGCAATGTAATGAAACACATCGCGAAACAGCGCCCACACAAACTGCGCCTGCGGGTGTTCGCTCTGGCGCAGGGCCGCCAACTTCTTGCCCCAGTCCGGCTCTTTGAGCAAGGCGGTAACCGCTGGATCGGCTTTCTG
>JBHAET010000003.1:0-9247 GCA_041855705.1 Neisseriaceae bacterium | reverse complement strand
TTTGACGTTGACGACAGCCGGCTGCAAGTGTTTGGCCGCGACGAATGGTTTGCCCCGCCGGCCTCCGGTTCCAATCCCGCCGATGCCATGGTGGTGTGTCCGGCCAGCATGGGCGTGGTGGCGGCGATTGCCGCCGGCACCTCCGAACACCTGATCGAACGTGCCGCCGATGTGTGCATCAAGGAGCGCCGCCTGCTGATTGTGGTGCCGCGCGAAACCCCCTTGTCGGTGATCCACTTGCAAAATCTGCTCGCCCTGGCCCAACTGGGTGTCTGCATTTTGCCGCCCACTCCCGGTTTTTACCAGCATCCGCAAACCGTGGCCGAGCTGGTGGATTTTGTGGTGGCCCGCATTTTGGATCAACTGCACATCGAACACCGCCTGCTGCCCAAATGGGGACAATAAAACATGGATGCACTGCGTGAACTGATAAGCTTGATTGGCCGTGTGCTGCACTGGCTGCTGACCATTTTGGACAAACTGTTTTAGAGCGTGTCGTCAGAAAGCATTGCGGCGGTATTTCTGGTTAAAATCCGCATATTTGCGGCGTTAAAAAAGCACAGCAAGATGTCTAATCTTGCTGTGCTTTTTGCCTGACATCCGTGAATTTTTTCTCAAAAAACCACTTCGCAAGCATGATGACTACACGCTCTAAATTGCGCCCAACATCTGGAAAACAGGGTTCTTTATAGTCAGCACCTTGATTCATACCGGTATCCGATACAGCCGCCTTCACCACACCGCGGCCTTTACCTGACCAGGCTCCGGCCGCCAACGCATTTGGAGACCTTTGCAAAACCCCCATCTGCGGCGTATTTCTACGTTGTGCGCTGCTCGCTTGCCTAATTCTATGTTATGTCTGCACTCGCTGTGCTGCTACGCCTTGAACGGCATCCACATCTGGCGGTTTTGCAAAGGTCTCATTTGGCGCTTGACATTGCGGACAAACCGGTTTAAGCTTCGCTCCATGAATTCGCAAGCCCTGACCTTTTCTGCTGTTTATTACTGGTACCCCACTTCGGTGCGGTACTTTTTGTTGTGCGCGTAAAACGCCTCATTGCAGCAGTCAAGCCAAAAAGCCGCCCCAGACCACAACCGGGCGGCTTTTTTGATGCCGGCCGCCCCAACCTTCAGGAGAACGCCATCATGTGTGCCCAAGCACAAATTCACATTGCCCAGCCGCCCGCCACTGCCCCGCTCCAGTTGCGCCGCTGGTACATGGTGGCCGACGGCAACCAGCACCGCCCGGATTTGTGTCCGCGCCAACCGGGCTTTCAGCAGGCCTTTATGCTCAGCGAAGCCCTGCTGCCGCAAATCCGCACCGTGGCCTGTCTGCTGGCATCGGAACGGCAGGCTTTCGCTCCGGGACAACACACCCCCGACATTCTGACCGAAGAAGCCGACTGGTTTGCCGCCCGCATTCTGGTGCTGGGTGTGCGGGTGTTCCATCTGGACATCACCCTGATTCCGATGCTGAAACTGGCCAACCGCCGCGCGCAGGCATTCGCCCGCCGCCACAACCTGCCGTTTACCCCGGCACAGATGCGCATGAGCCTGCATGCCGGCCGGCCGCAACCGATGCTGATTGCGGAAACCGCTGATCCGGGACTGGAAGATGCCGGCATGGTGGCCAACAGCCTGGCTTTGCGCCGCCTGATCAGCCAGCGCGGCCATCCGCTGCTGCAGGCTTGAGTCCATTCAGACAATAACCACCTGCTGCCGTGGGTGGAGAACCTGCTGCCCGACCAAAATCTAATGTCTGTACTCGCAGCATGGTCTGTGCTTGGCACGGCATTCACGTCCGGCTATTTATAAAGTCTCAGGCTGCCTGAAAACCTGCCGTGATTTCAGGCAGCCTTCTGCACCCACCAATAAACCAAGCGGTAATCCAGCGGCAAACGGCCATCGGCCGCCCGATAAGCGGCATAGGCGGCGGCAAATGCCTGCCAGCGGCGCCGGCCGGTCAGGCCGTGGCGTCGGCCGCCGACATGATTGGCCCCCACCTGGCGCAAGGATTGCAACAGGCTGTTCAAATCCGCAAACCACAGGGTTTCGGTGTCTGCCTGGCTGCGGAACTCTGCCCATGCCAAGCCCGCCACCGCGGCCTGCAAATCGGCCTCGGCGGCAAAATGGTGACTGTGGTTGCCGCCATCCACTGCGGCCCAGGCCCGGCGCAAGGGCTGCATGCTGCCGTCGGCCAGAGTGCTGACCCATGCCGCCCCCCCGGGCTTGAGCACCCGATGGATTTCGCGCCAGGCCGCCGCCCAATCGTCACACCACTGCAAGGCCAAATTGCTGAAACAAACATCGACACTGGCATCGGCCAGCGGCAGGGCCTGCGCATCGCCGCCCAGCCACACCGTACCCCGGCCCTCGGCGCGGCTGTGACGCAACATGCCCTCGGCAATATCAAGGGCACACACCCGGGCGCCCTGTTGTTGCCAGTGGGCCGACCATTGGCCGCTGCCGCTGCCAATGTCCAGCAACAAGCGGCCGTCCAGCCACCCCGCGCTCGCGCCGGCGGCCAATCGGGCGCCGCTCAAACGCTGAATGGTGCTGGCTGTGTCATAGGCCGCCGCCGCACGGCTGAAACGGCGGGCAATATCGGTTTTCGGCAAAACGGCACCCTTCATGCTTCACCCAGTGCGTTCAACAACTGGTCGATGTGTTCGCGCTCATGGGCGGCGCTGAGGGTGATGCGCAAGCGGGCCTGGCCGGCCGGCACCGTCGGCGGACGGATGGCCCCCACCCACAAGCCCTGCGCCTGCAAGGCCCCGGCTGCCTGCAACAGGCGCTGATTGCTGCCACACACCACCGGCTGGATCGGACTGGCCGAGGCCAGCAAGCGCAAGCCGTTGTCCCAGCCTGCTGCCTGCTGGCGGAAATAGGCAATGTGTTCGCGCAAGCGGGCACGCTGTTCGTCGGCACCAGCCAGCTGGCGCACCGCCTCGTGTATCGCGCAAGCCTGGGCTGCTGGCATGGCGGTGCTGTAAATCAAATGACGGGCAAACTGCAGCAGGTATTCGGCCACGATTTCGTCACACAGCACCGCGGCACCGGCCACACCGGCCGCCTTGCCAAACGTCACCACCAAAACATCGGCCCGCACCCCGGCAGCGGCGGCGGTGCCGCGGCCTTGCGGCCCGTTGATGCCGAAACCGTGGGTATCGTCCAGCAACAGCCAGGCGCCGTGCCGGTCACACAGCTGGCGCAAGGCGTACAAATCGGGGCTGTCGCCATCCATGCTGAACACACCTTCAGTGGCCACCAGCAAACGGCCGGCAGAATGCGCGGCCAATTGTTCGGCCAACACATCATGGCGCAAATGGGCAAAGCGGCGCAGTCGCGCCGGGGTGCTGGCGGCGGCCTCCTGCATCGAGGCATGGCACAGTTTGTCCATCAGCAGGCTGCAGCCCTCATCGGCCAAGGCGTGAATCAGCGCCTGATTGGCGGCATAACCGCTGACAAACAGCAAGGCCCGCGGATAGCCCAGCCAGCCGGCCAAAGCCTGCTCCAATTGCTGGTGCACATCGCTGTAACCGGTAACGTGGCCGGAGGCGCCGCTGCCGGCACCGTAGCGGGCCACACCGTGCTGCCAGGCTGCCACCACCGCCGGATGGCGGTTGAAGCCCAAATAATCGTTGGTGGCAAAATTCAGGTAATGGCGGACGCCGCTGGCCAGATACGGCAACCGGTCGGCAGCGTCATGCACGCTGCGGCAACGGTAGGCCTGCTCTGCCTGCCGCCGGGTCAAGGCTGCCTGAAGGGTGGAATGCCAAACAGAATCCATTGCGCTCCCAATCTGAATGCGGTGGCGGTGCGCCACCCTGGCCGGTGGTCCAAGCACAGACCCGAACCGGCACCGGCCATGCAAAAAGCCCCGAACCAAATGGTTCGGGGCTGGTATCTGGCTCCCCGACCTGGGCTCGAACCAGGGACCTGCGGATTAACAGTCCGTCGCTCTACCGACTGAGCTATCAGGGAGTGGTGCCGGCACCAAGAGTCGAACTCGGGACCTTCTGATTACAAGTCAGCTGCTCTACCAACTGAGCTATACCGGCGAAGGCGCGTATTATCGCCAGTTTGCCGCCTGTTGGCAAGCAGATTTGTCACGGCTTGCCGGCATCGGTTTTAAAATCCTGTTTTTCATCTGTTTAAATTGTCTGCAACACCCTGCGTACCGGCCATCGGCGCTGGGCCGCATATCAAACCGGCGGGAAATTCGCTATAATCCGGCCGGTTTGTGTTTCGTTTGCGGAGTGCATGATGTCATCCATAAAAACCGCCGTGGCCGGCGCGCAGATTCTGTTTGTCGCTTTTGGCGCCATGGTGCTGGTGCCGCTGCTCACCGGCCTCAATCCGGCGATGGCGCTGTTGGGCGCCGGCATCGGCACTTTGCTGTTCCAGGCGTGTACCGGCTTTAAAGTGCCGATTTTTTTGGGCTCCTCGTTTGCCTTTATCGCCCCAATCATCTATGCGATGGGCGAATGGGGCATGGGCGCCACCATGTTCGGCCTGTTTGCCGCCGGTTTCATGTATTTCCTGTTTGCGGCGCTGGTGAAATGGCGCGGCCTGGCAGCGGTGCACAAGTTGCTGCCGCCGGTGGTGATCGGTCCGGTGATCATGGTCATCGGTTTGTCGGTGGCGGTGGTGGCCAGCCAGATGGCCATGGGTCAGGCCGGCGGCGAGCAGGTGGTGGATTACGGCCAATCTTTGCTGCTGTCGGGTTTTACTTTTGCGGTCACGGTACTGGTGGCGGTGTTCGGCCGCAAAATGATGAAGCTGATTCCGATTTTGATCGGGGTGGCCGCCGGATATGCGGTGGCGATGGCCATGGGCTTGGTGGATACCGGCAAGATTGCGGCAGCACCCTGGTTTGCAGTGCCGCATTTCCATGCGCCGGAAATCCATTGGCAGGCGGCACTGTTTATGCTGCCGGTGGCGATCGCGCCGGCGATTGAACACATCGGCGGGGTAATGGCCATCGGCAAGGTAACCGGCAAGGATTATGTTGCCGATCCCGGCCTGCACCGCACCTTGGCCGGTGACGGTTTGGGCGTGTGCGTGGCCGGTTTGATCGGCGGCCCGCCGGTCACCACCTATGGCGAAGTGACCGGCGCGGTAATGCTCACCAAAAACAGCAATCCGTTCATCATGACCTGGGCGGCGGTGTTCGCCATCTGCATGGCGTTTTTCGGTAAATTCAATGCCTTTTTGGCCTCGATTCCGCTGCCGGTGATGGGCGGGGTGATGATCCTGCTGTTCGGCACCATTGCTTCTTTGGGTTTGAAAACCCTGATTGATGCCCAAGTGGATTTGATGCAGCCGAAAAACCTGGTGATTGTCAGCTCGGTGCTCACCATCGGCGTGGGCGGCATGGCGGTCAAATTCGGCAGCATCGCCTTTGCCGGCGTCGGCCTGTGCGCGATTCTGGCGATTGTGCTCAATCTGCTGCTGCCGCAACAGCAGCCGGCTGACGTTTTGAACGAAGAAGTTTAAACCTGGATGGTGCGCTTTCAGGCTGCCTGAAAGCGCACCATCATGCCAAAGTGCTGGCCTACGGCCAAAGCATTGGCGGCCAAGGCTGGCGCTGTACCGCCCCGACCAGCGGACTGTGTTGCGAAAACCGCAGTGGCCGGGGCTTTCATTTGAACCGCCGCAGCCAACGGCTGTTTTGAGCACACGGCTGGACGACCAAGCCACCGAACACAACGTTTCACAAGCATTGCCCTACTCATGACCGATACCGATCTGGCCCACGCCTACTGTACCCAGCTGGCGGCCAAACAAGACACCCTGGCCGCCTTGTTTAACGATCTGGCACCGCCGCCGCTGGAAGTGTTTGACTCACCGCCACAGCATTACCGCATGCGGGCCGAATTCCGCATCTGGCACGATGGCGAAGACATTGCCTATGCCATGTTTGTGCCCGGGCAAAAACCGTCGGCCGCCAGCCTGATCCGCATCGACACTTTTCCGGCCGCCGACCGGCAGATTGGCGAGCGGATGCCGCGCCTGCTTGCGGCACTGAAAACCGCGCCGCGCCTGCGCGAGCGGCTGTACCAGGTGGAATGGCTCACCACCCTGAGCGGCGAAACCCTGCTGACCCTGATTTACCACAAGCCGCTGGATGATGCCTGGCAGGCGGAGGCCGCAACCCTGGCCGCCACGCTTGACCTTGTGCTGGTTGGCCGCAGTCGCGGCCAAAAGCGGGTTTTGAGCCGTGACTATGTCACCGAGGCCTTGTCGGTGGGCGGCCAAACCTTCCGTTACCGCCAAACCGAGGCCAGCTTTAGCCAGCCCAATGCCCGGGTTTGCCAGAAAATGCTGGCCTGGGCCTGTGATGTGGCGGCGCCTTTGGGCGGCGATCTGCTGGAACTGTATTGCGGCAACGGCAACTTCACCCTGCCCCTGGCCCGCCATTTCCGGCGGGTGCTGGCCACCGAGCTGTCGAAAACTTCGGTGGCCGCCGCCCAATGGGCGATCAGCGCCAATGCCGCCGACAATGTGGCCATCGCCCGCCTGTCGGCCGAAGAATTTACCCAGGCCTGGCGCGGCGAACGCAATTTCCAGCGCCTGCGCGAAGCCGGTATTGTGCTGGCCAATTATGATTTTTCCACCGTATTTGTCGATCCGCCGCGCGCCGGCATCGACCCGGCCACCTTGGATCTGTTGCAGCAGTTTGACAACATCATCTACATTTCCTGCAATCCGCACACACTGCGCGACAATGCCGCCGTACTCCATGGCAGCCACCGCATCCGCCGCATGGCCCTGTTTGACCAGTTTCCGTTCAGCCACCACATTGAAGCCGGCCTGTGGCTGGCCAAACCTTGAATTCTCCATTCCGTTGCAGCCGAGGCTGCCTGAAAACCCCATCATGACACACATCAAACTGATTGCCGGTCTGGGCAACCCCGGACCGGAATACGAAGCCACCCGCCACAACGCCGGTTTTTGGCTGCTTGACGAATTGGCCTGGCACTGGAAGGTCGCGTTTCACGATGACAAGAAATTTTTTGGCGCCGTGGCACGGGCACAAGTCGATGGCCAGGAAATCTGGCTGCTCAAACCGCAAACCTATATGAACCGCTCCGGCCAGTCGGTGCAGGCGCTGGCCGCATTTTACAAGATCGCCCCGCAGCAGATTCTGGTGGTGCACGACGAGCTGGACATCGACGTGGGCCGCATCAAATACAAACAGGGTGGCGGCAACGGCGGCCACAATGGCCTGAAAGACATTCAGGCACGCCTGGGTACCGCAGATTTCTACCGCCTGCGGCTGGGCATCGGCCACCCCGGCGATCGCAACGAAGTCATCCACTATGTGCTGAAAAAACCGCGCAGCGAAGAGCGCGAACTGATCGATGCGGCCATCCGCAAATCCATCGCCGCCATGCCGCTGGTGCTCTCCGGCGACATGGCATCGGCACAGCGCCAATTGCACGGTGCGTAAAACCGCCGGCCGCCCGGTGCCGGGCGGCAACTCCACACCAACTTCACACCAACTTCACATAAACTTCACCCTCACGTCATCCCCATCATTTATGATAATGTCTGCTCACTCGCTGCATCGGGTCATGGCTCAACAACCGCCTGCATCCATGCCATTGCCGTAGCCAGACCGGCCTGCCTGAATCCTGTCAACCAAGGCCGCCGGTATGGCACAATCTACCATAAGGAACACAAAATGCGCGCTCGTCTGTTTACCGGTTTATTGTGTGTTTGTGCCGCCATCAGCACAGCCCGGGCTGAAACCTATCAGGTACAAAATGCTTATGGCAGCGCCGTGCTGGAGGTCAAAGGCCGGCAATTCAACATCAATACCGTAAATTCTACCGGCAATCTGTGCGATGCCGATGGCACCATGAGCGGTCGGGGAAAAATCCGTCATTATCGCGATGAAGCAGGTTGCCACATCCGCTTCGATTTCAGCCAATCCGGCCGGATACGGGTGGACATTCCGCCAGCGGCCACCGCCGCCTGTTCCCAGTACTGCGGTTTCAATGCCTATATGGAAGGCGATTATGTGCGCCTGCCAGCCGCCTGTAACCAGCAGGCGCGCCAGCAAAGCACCGAGCGTTTTCTGCAAGCCTACCGTGCCCGCCACTATCAGGTGGCGGTGCGCATCCAGCAACAGGTCTTGCAGCAATGCGAACCCTTCATGCTGTTTACCGATGCCATGCGGGTGCGCAACGATTTGGCGGTAGCCCATAAAAATGCCGGCAACCGTGCCGCCTGCCGCCAGGCTTTGCAGCCCTGGGCCGAACACATCAACGGCGATACCGACTTTGCGCCCTCACGCCTGTTTCAAGACCAATATGAAGCCGAATTAAAAGCCGCCCGTTTCAACTGGAACAGCTGCCGTTAACGGCAACCGATCGGATACACCATGACCATTCTCCGCTACCGGCGCTGGAGCACATTATCGGCTCTGGTGCTGGTATTGTGGTGGCAGTGGCCGGCACCGTCCCAACCGCCGCAGACACCGGTGCAACCGCAACAGGCAGGCACCGCACTGCTGGCGCACACACCGCTGTTGAGCGCACGCCAGCGATCATTGCTGTCGGCGCCGCCACTGCCGGAACATGCCGTCATCAGCCGTCTGGTGGTACACAAAAGCCGCCGGGAAATGGAAGCCTATGCCCCCGACGGCAGTTTGCTGAAAACCTATCCGGTGTCGCTGGGCGGCAATCCGGTCGGCCACAAACAGTTTGAAGGCGATTTGCGCACCCCCGAAGGGGTGTACCGCATCAACGACCGCAACCCCAATAGCGGCTATCATTTGAATCTGGGCATTTCCTACCCCAATGCCAAAGACCGCCGCCACGCGGCCTCATTGGGCAAATCGCCCGGCGGCGACATCAAAATCCACGGCCTGCCCAATGGCTACGGCAACATCGGTGCCGCCCACCTGCTGCGCGACTGGACCCATGGCTGCATTGCACTCACCAATGCGGAAATGGACGAATTGTTCCGTGCCGTGGTGCACAACGCCGAAATCGACATCCGGCCCTGACATCGTGAGACCTTTGCAAAACCCTCAGATGAATACCATTTCAAGGCGTTGAACACGCGACGGCTCACCATGCAAACAGGCTACCTGAACATGTTTTCAGGCAGCCTGTTTCGTCTGTGGAGACCTTTGCAAAACCTCCAGATGTGGATGCAGTTCAAGGCGTAGCAGCACAGCGAGTGCAGACATAACCTATCGTTAGGCAAACGAGCGAGCAGCGCACAACGCAGA
>JBHAET010000002.1:0-5512 GCA_041855705.1 Neisseriaceae bacterium | reverse complement strand
GTGCTGTTGCGGTGTTCCAGGCCGCCATACAGTTTGTCGCCGACATGCAGCAGGAACACATAACGGTCAAACGGCGGTGGTGACGGGAAAAAAGCCAGTTGGGCCGCACAAATTTTGGCCACATCGGCCACCAGGCGTTCGGCATCAAAGTCGCCATGATGGCCGCTGATCACGATTTCATGGGCAATGCCGCCGGCCTCAAACGGCAGGCGCAGCAATTTGCCGGCTTCCAGCGGGTGGTCAATCAAGTCGGCATAATTGGCTGCCTGAAACAGGTGCGGGGTGGCGGTGGGTGTTAGGCTGGTGGCGTAATCGGCAAACTGTGGCAGCGCCAGTTGCAGCTGGCAGGCTTCCTGGCTGCGACCGTGCAGGCGCAACAGCAGGCAGGCGCCGTCGAAAAATGCGCGCTCGCGGCTCAAAAACGAACCGCGCACCGATAAATCGAACGCGTACACCTGATAGTCAATCTGCCAGTGGCCCGTCCGTGGCGGTGCCTGCCACTGGTTTTTGCCGGTTTGGTGCAAGCTGACGTTCTCATCGTTACAACGGGCGCTGATGCGTACGATGTGGCGGGCAAAATTGCGGATCATGTAGCTGCCGGGCACCCAGTTGGGCAGGCTCAGCACCGGAGCATCCTCGCCGCGGTGTTCGAATTGCAGGCGGATTTGCCACAGATGTTGTTCGGTGCTGGCGGGGGTAATGTGGTAATGCAGCATAAGCCCTCGTTGAATTGTTAAGTTGTGTTGGTCAGAGTGTGGGGCGGTTGATGTGGGTCAAATCAGCCCGGTAACGAAATCTATACTCTTACAAAATTCGTCTATTGGCAATGAATTCCGTGTGTAAAAAACACCGGGTGCCGGGGGATTGGCTGGTGAGAAGGGGGGATTTGCATTAAAATAGCCAAGTTAAAACGCCCGTGCTTTGTGTTAATTCACGGTTAAGGCGTTGCACTTATAGAACGTCGAAGCGGCCAGATGGTTGTTTTTTATTTGGTTTTGTTAATCGGCGCCAAAAGTTTCAGCCATTTGATATGGAGAGTTTTTTCATGGAAACGCAAACTTATAACTACAAAATCGTACGGCAGTTTGCCGTGATGACTGTAGTTTGGGGGATTGTGGGCATGCTGGTGGGGGTGATTATTGCCGCCCAGTTGTTTGCCCCCAGTCTGCTCAACCTGACCGATGTCGGACCTTGGTTCCACTTCGGCCGCCTGCGTCCGCTGCACACCAATGCGGTGATTTTCGCGTTCGGCGGTTGTGGCCTGTTTGCCACCTCGTATTATGTGGTGCAGCGTACCTGTAATGTGCGCCTGTTTGGCGGCAATATCCTGCCGGCCATCACGTTTTGGGGCTGGCAGCTGGTGATTGTGCTGGCGGCCATCACCCTGCCCCTGGGCATGACCCAAGGCAAGGAGTATGCCGAGCTGATTTGGCCGATTGACATTCTGATTGCCATTGTGTGGGTGACTTATGCGATTGTGTTCTTCGGCACCATTGCCACCCGCAAAATCAAGCACATTTATGTGGCCAACTGGTTTTACGGTGCATTCATTCTGGCGGTGGCGCTTTTGCACATCGTCAACAGTCTGGCGGTACCGGCCAGCCTGACCGTTTCCTATCCCATCTATTCCGGTGCCATTGATGCCATGGTGCAATGGTGGTACGGCCATAATGCGGTGGGCTTTTTCCTGACGGCAGCCTTCTTGGGCATGATGTACTATTTTGTACCCAAGCAAGCCGGTCGTCCGGTGTATTCCTACCGTCTGTCGGTGGTGCACTTCTGGGCGCTGATTTTCACTTACATGTGGGCCGGTCCGCACCATCTGCACTACACTGCACTGCCTGACTGGACCCAGTCTGTCGGCATGGTGTTTTCGCTGATTCTGTTTGCACCGTCCTGGGGCGGCATGATCAACGGCATCATGACCTTGTCTGGTGCGTGGCACAAATTGCGCACCGATCCGGTGTTGAAATTCTTGGTGGTGTCTTTGTCGTTCTACGGCATGTCCACGTTTGAAGGCCCGATGATGTCGATCAAATCGGTGAATGCTTTGAGCCACTACACCGACTGGACCGTGGGTCACGTGCACTCCGGTGCCTTGGGCTGGGTGGGTTTTGTGACCATCGGTGCCCTGTACTATTTGTTCCCGCGCCTGTTTGGCCGCAAAGACATGTACTCTACCAAACTGGTGGAGGCGCACTTCTGGATTGCCACCATCGGCATTGTGCTCTACATCGCCTCGATGTGGATTTCCGGTGTGATGCAGGGCCTGATGTGGGGCGCGCTCAACGACGATGGGACGCTGACGTATTCCTTTGTTGAGTCGGTTAAAGCCAGCATGCTGTTCTATCAAATCCGTTTCCTGGGTGGTCTGCTGTACCTGAGCGGCATGATTCTGATGGCGTACAACGTGTACCGCACCATTGCTGCGGGCAAGCCGGTGGATGCCGAAATTCCGGCCGTATCGCAAACCCAGCACCACTAAACAGAGAAAGACAGAAACATGAGTCTCCAGAAACTTGTTGAAGAAAAAGTAGGCTACCTGATTGTCTTTACCTTTTTGGTGATCAGTGTCGGCCTGCTGATTGAGATTGTTCCGTTGTTTGGCCAGAAGTCGGTGACCGAGCCGGCGCCCGGGGTCAAGCCCTATACCGCACTGCAGGTGGCCGGTCGTGATGTGTACATTCGTGAAGGCTGCTACAACTGTCACTCACAGATGATCCGTCCGTTCCGTGCCGAAACCGAGCGTTACGGTCACTACTCGGTGGGCGGTGAATCGGTCTACGACCATCCGTTCCAATGGGGTTCCAAGCGTACTGGTCCGGATCTGGCGCGGGTAGGCGGCCGTTACTCCGACGAATGGCACCGTATCCACCTCATTAATCCGCGTGACGTGGTACCCGATTCCAATATGCCGGCTTTCCCGTGGTTGGCGCGCAACCGGGTTGACGGTGCCACCGTGCAGAAACACATGAGTGCCCTGCGCACCGTGGGGGTGCCGTACACCGATGAAGAAATTGCCAAAGCCGCTGCCGAAGTGGAGGGCAAATCGGAAATGGATGCGGTGATTGCCTACCTGCAAGGCTTGGGTCTGGCATTGAAAAGCGCAAGGTAAAACAGCATGGGTGATCTGAATCTGGCGCGCACGCTGTACACCTTGGGTTGTTTTCTGGCTTTTGTATTGATCCTGCTGTACGCCTACAGCCGCCGCAACAAACGCAGTTACGACGATGAGGCCCGGCGCATTGTGGACGATGCCGATACGCCTGCCGACAACAACACCGCCGGGCCGCGCTGAAGATTGAGCCCACCCGTGATGACGGAGCAAAAATAATGAACACAACATCGCAATTTACCAGTAATTTTTGGAACATCTACATCGCCATTATTCTGGTGCTCAGTTTTGTCGGCCTGATCTGGTTGCTGGTCTCGCAAAACAAGGTGAAAAACCCGGTGAAAAACCAGGATGGCGAAGTGGAAACCATGGGTCACTCTTGGGACGGTATTGAGGAGTACAACAATCCGTTGCCGCGTTGGTGGTTCTACCTGTTTTGGTTAACCATTCTGTTTAGCGCCGGCTATCTGTTCATGTACCCGGGCTTTGGTGATTACAAAGGCTACCTGAAATGGACCAGTACCAACCAGTATGAAAAAGAAATGGCCGCCGCCAACGAGCAATATGGCGCCCTATATGCCAAGTTCGGCCAAATGCCGATTGAGCAGCTGGCCGCCGACGAGCAGGGGATGCGGATTGGCAAAAACATGTTCGATACCTACTGTATCCAGTGCCATGGTTCCGATGCTCAGGGCAGTCGCGGCTTTCCCAACCTGACCGACCACGATTGGTTGTGGGGCGGTACACCGGACGAAATCAAGGCCAGCATTAAGGATGGCCGGCTGGGTGTGATGCAGGCATGGGGTCCCACTTTGGGCGAGGAGCGGGTGAAAGACGTGGCGCATTATGTGATGTCGCTTTCCGGTCGCGAGCATGACCAGCAACGTGCTGCGCGCGGCAATACCCTGTTCCACGGCGGTCCGGCCAACTGCTTTACCTGCCACGGTGCCGATGGTGCCGGCGTGAAAGGTTTGGGCCCCAACCTGACCGATGATACCTGGTTGTGGGGCGGCAGCGAAAAAGCGATCATTGAGACCATTACCAGTGGTCGCCACAACCAAATGCCGGCATGGGGCAATTTCCTGGATAAAGACCGCCTGCACATCATGACCGCCTATGTGTGGGGCTTGTCGAACAAGAATGGTGCCGCTCCGGCACCGGCAGCCACCCCTGCTTCAGCACCGGCTGCCTCTTCTGCGTCGGCCGCCTCTGCACCAGCAGCTTCGGCACCGGCCGCAGATCAGGCATCTGTGACCTATGACACCCAGGCTGGCAGTCCGTTTGGCGTTTTCTACTTCGCCACCGGCAAGGCCGAGGTTGCGACCAATGCCAAGAGTCTGCTGGCGGATTTGATCAAAGCCGGCAAAGAGGGCAAAAAACTGGTGGTCAGCGGTTATACCGACAGCACCGGCGATGCGGCGGCCAATGCCGAATTGTCGAAAAAGCGCGCCGAAGCCGTGCGTGATTTTCTGGTGGCCCAAGGCGTGTCTGCCGACAACATTGAATTGCGCAAACCAGAAAGCACCACCGCCGCCCAAGGCAATAATGCCGTGGGCCGCCGGGTAGAAGTGAAAGTGGAAGGCTGAGTCCTTGCCGATTGGCCAACCCACAAAAAGCCGCCTGAATCATCAGGCGGCTTTTTGTTGGGCTGAAACCTTTGCAAAACCCCCATCTGCGGCGCATTTGAAGCGTTGTGCGCTGCTCGCTCGCTTGCCTAACTCTAGGTTATGTCTGCACTCGCTGTGCTGCTACGCCTTGAACGGCATCCACATCTGGAGGTTTTGCAAAGGTCTCCTTCGGATGTGGATGCCGTTCAAGATACGGCAGTGTTTGGAAATCGGTATTTTGCAAAGGCCGCAGGCTGCCTGAAAACAGAATGCGGTTTTCAGGCAGCCTCTGTCGGGTGCGGTTCCCATTAACGGAACGGGCGCACTTCCAAACCAAACAAGGCGCGGGCGGTGTTGAGCATCTGGCAGGAGAAGCCCCACTCGTTGTCGTACCAGGCCAGCACTTTGACCATATTGCCGTTGGACACTTTGGTCAGGGTGCTGTCGAAGAACGAAGCTTCGGTGCTGTGATTGAAGTCGGACGACACCAGTGGCAGGGTGTTGTAGCCCAGAATGTTTGTCATGGCGCCTTCGCTGGCGGCCTTCACAATGGCATTGACTTCATCCACGCTGGTATCGCGGGCGGCCTCGAAGGTCAGGTCCACCAAGGATACGTTGATGGTGGGCACGCGCACGGCAAAACCGTCGAGCTTGCCTTTCAATTGCGGCAGCACCAGGCCCACTGCCTTGGCGGCACCGGTTTTGGTGGGAATCATGTTGTCCACCGCACTGCGGGCGCGGCGCAGGTCTTTGTGGCGCACGTCGGTGAGCACCTGGTCGTTGGTGAAGG
>JBHAET010000001.1:0-4552 GCA_041855705.1 Neisseriaceae bacterium | reverse complement strand
ATGCTTGTGAAGCGGTTTTTTGAGGAAAAATCCGCAGATGCCAGGCAAAAAGCACAGCAAGATTGGACATCTTGCGCGCATTTTTAACGCCGCAGATGCGGATTTTAGCCAAAAATACCGCCGCAACGTTTTCTGACTACACGCCCCAGGCCGTCTGAACGGTTTCAGGCAGCCTAAAAACCCCTTACGGGCGAATGCCGGCAAGATTACATTGGATATCTTAGGTTCAAATCCTAAGCGTGTTTCGGCACGGAAATCTTGCCGCCTTGGTCGCCCACCCCTTACGGCGGATGCCGGCAAGACTACATTTTGGAGATTGGAGAAACGATGTCTTGCCAACCCTAGCCGCCACCGATTCACAGGCTACCTGAAATCCGTTTCAGGCAGTCCATATTGCAGAGGAAATGAAAATGGCCAACACCAGCTTGTTCCAATCCGCTCACAACCGCTTGACTGCCGCCGACACCCGTAATGAAGCGGGCGGCCTGGCCTACACCTTAACGCCCAAGCAACAACTGGCCCAATTGGCGGCCACCGGTTGCCTGAACAGCACTTTTTACGCCGCCGCCGAAGACCAGCTGGCGCAAGTGCAGGCACTGACCCACACACTGGATGCCGAATTTATTGCCAAAACCGCAGTGTACGCCCGCCGGCAGGCATACATGAAAGACATGCCGGCCCTGTTGCTGGCAGTACTGGCACACAAAGATGTGGCCATGCTGGCACGGGTGTTTGAGCAAGTGGCGGACAACGGCAAAATGCTGCGCAATTTTGCCCAAATCATCCGCAGCGGCGCTGTGGGCCGCCAATCCTTCGGTTCGCGCCCGAAAAAGCTGATTCAGCACTGGCTGCTGAGCGCCAGCGAAACCCAGCTGCTCAATGCCGCCATCGGCAATCAGCCATCCCTGGCCGACATGGTGAAAATGGTGCACCCGAAACCGCGCGAAACCTGGCGCGCCGCCTGGTTTGCCTGGTTGATCGGCAAACCGTTTGACGAAGTCCAGCTGCCGCCGATCACCCGCGCATTTGAAGTCTATAAACGGACACGCAGCGGCAGCGTGCCAAACGTGCCGTTTCAGATGCTGACCGCACTGGAACTGGACCGCGACGCTTGGGCGCAAATTGCGCACAACGGCTCTTGGCAACAAGTGCGGCAAAACCTGAACACGTTTTTGCGCCACGGTGTGTTCACCGAACAGCAAAACATCGATATGGTGGCCACCAAATTGCGCGACCACGAAGCCATCGCCCGCGCCCGCGTACTGCCCTACCAGCTGTTGACCGCGTTTCAGGCAGCCTCCGGCGACATGCCGCATGCCATCCGTGAAGCTTTACAGGATGCGATGGAAGCCGCCGTTCGCAATGTGCCGGTTTTGAGTGGCCAGGTGGTGGTTTGTCCCGATGTGTCCGGCTCGATGCACAGCCCGGTGACCGGTCATCGCGGCTCGGCCAGCAGCAAAACCCGCTGCATCGATGTGGCGGCACTGATGGCCGCTGCGGTGCTGCGCCACAACCGCCATGCCCATGTTTTGCCGTTTGAAATGAACACCGTTTCCATCCGGCTCAACCCGCGCGACAGCATCATGACCAATGCCGGCAAACTGGCCCGCATCGGCGGTGGCGGAACCTGTTGCAGCGCGCCCCTGGCACAGCTAAACCGCGAAAAAGCCCACGTCGATTTGCTGATCATGGTATCCGACAACGAAAGCTGGGCCGATAACGAACAGCGCTGGGGCAGCAAAACCAGCCTGATGCAGGAATGGGACAAGCTCAAACAGCGCTGCCCGGCAGCCAAACTGGTGTGCATCGACATCCAGCCCTACACCAGCGCCCAGGCGCAAAACCGCAGCGATATTTTGAATATCGGCGGCTTTAGCGACCAGGTGTTCGGCCTGATCGGCCAGTTTGCCGACACCGGCATGAACGCCGATGCCTGGGTGGCCGAAATTGAGCGGGTAAAACTGGCGCAGATGCAATAGCTGCCGGCATCCGGAGGGCTGGTGCAAACATGCCGGGTCTTGAAGATCCAGCCCTTTGGACAACAACATCTTTTATTGGGAACAACCGATATGCAAAAATTCATCTTGATCCGCGGCCACCAGGGCTCGGGAAAATCCACTTTTGCCCGCGAACAAATCGCCCAATTCCAGCGCGATTATCCGCAAGGCGAGGTGGTGTATATTGAAAACGATTTGCTGCTCACCGATGAGGCGGGGGTGTACCGCTGGTCGCCCGGGGCTTTGGAACGGGCGCAGCAACAGGGTTTGGCCATGATGAAGGCGGCTTTGAAAAAAGGCCAGGCCACACCGGCGGCCGATGTGTTGATTGTGAACGCCAACACCAACCAAAAATCGGCCACCTGCATTCATTTGCTGAAAATGGCGCGCAAATACGGTTTTGCCACCGAGGTGTACCGGCTGCACAATTTTTACCCCAATCTGCACGGTGTGCAGGAAGCCGATGTGCTGGCCGCCTATGTGAAGCTGAACCAAAACCGTTTGCGCGATGAAATCCATGTGCCCGCCAAGCAGCCGATTGCCGCCGAGCAGGCGGCACGGATAGAGGCCATGCAAAACTTCGGCCGGCAGCCGCTGGCGTTTGACGAAGCGC
Organism: Neisseriaceae bacterium; assembly: GCA_041855705.1. GTDB lineage: Bacteria > Pseudomonadota > Gammaproteobacteria > Burkholderiales > Neisseriaceae > JALJZY01. Next base: position 1,942 of record JBHAET010000001.1, on the reverse strand, counting down.
GCCAAACCTTTGTCACCCGCGACTATCTGCAATTTGGCCGCCGCAATTTCACCTGCAAGCAGAGCCGGCGCTATCCCGAATTGCAGGTGTTGAAATACGCACGCAGCGTGTTTTACGACAACCGCTTTGACGATGCCCTGCTGGAAATGCGCGGTCTGGTGATCGACGCACAGCAAAACATCATCGTGCGGCCGTTTAAAAAAGTGTTCAACTATTCGGAGCGCACCGCCAAAAACAGCAAATACCCGCTTGAGCTGGCCGATTCCCATCTGGTGGATGCGGTGGTGAAGGTCAACGGTTTTCTCGGCTGCGCCACCTATGTGGCGCTGCCCGAAGATCATCCCAGCCACGGTGCGGCCTTTAACCATCAGGTGCTGTATTCGACCACCGGCTCGCTGGACAGCGATTTTGTCCAGATGACGGCCCAACACTGCGCCCAGTATGAAGCCTTGTTCCGTGCCTACCCCAACCACACGTTTTTGTTTGAAATCACTGATGAAAGCGATGTGCACATCATCAACGAGCGCTTTGGCGAAACTTTGATCGGCATCATCGACGTGGCCAGCGGCCGCCAGTTTGCCGAACACGAGCTGGACGAAATGGCCGCCCGCTTTGGTGCAGAACACGGCATCACGCTGCAGCGCCCGGCCATCATGCGCAACATCCGCTTTGGCGATCTGAAAACCCTGCTCAAAACGGTGGAACACGAAGGTTTTATGGTGTTTGACGCACACACGCAGCAAATGCTGTTCAAGCTGAAATCGCCGTATTATCTGGTTTCCAAGTTTTTGGGCCGCAGCAATGCCGGCAATCTTGGCCGCAAGCTGGACAAACGCCATGTGGATGAAGAGTATTACCCCCTGATTGATCACATCCGCGAACATCAGGCAGCCTTTAACCAGATGGCAGAACGGGAAAAAATTGCGTTTATCCAGCAGTTTTTGCGCGAAAGTGTGTGATGTTGAAGCAAGCTATGGCGGAAAACTGATCACGCACCAGCGCCTGTTAACGCCTACAGCATTACCATTGTGTGTGCCCACCAAGTCTAGGGCGTGTCGTCAGGAAGCATTGCGGTGGTATTTTTGGTTAAAATCCGTATCTGCGGATTTTGCCTCAAAAACCGCTTCATCAGCATTCCAACGATACACCCTAGAAAATCAGCTATGGAAATTTTCGTGTTTTTTGTTGCACAGATAGGGCTATGTGTATTGAGCGTCATGCTTATTTTGGATTTGGCACGGTTAGCGACTTTTTTATTTTACGAAAAAAGCAAGCATCAGCTGGCCAAAAACATCATGATAAGGCCTGTTATCGGTACAAAAATATGGGGATTGAAAAACATATTTGCGCTTTGCTTCATACTGCCAACATTTGTGCTGTTAAGGGGTCTTTTCGGCATGGGCTTGGCCATTCGTTGGACAAATTTAAGTAACCATATATTTCTTATCGCTTATTTTTCTCTTTTCTTGATTTTCTTTTGTCTCATTGCATTTGCCGCCACAATCGGCAAAAAATTACAAATCGAAACATCCAGAAAACAAGCAAAGCTGCTGTTCATGATAGAGATTGTGTTACTCGTAATGCTGTTTTTGATCCTGCTGACCTTCAATCAATTGGATTTGATAAAAACTGCATAGCCAATATTGAAATCGTGATCAAAAAGCGAACACCAGTTTAATAACGATAAAATGCTGCACTTTATCGATCAAGACCACCAACACCATACCCCGTCTGGTCTGACCACCGTCTGCACCATCAAAGCAGATAAAGCGCATCGCTCTTGCGTCAGTCACACTTTTATTTTGGTGTCCAACCACACCGACGGCAGACAGAAGAACAAATCAAGGAAGCCAACATGAGCCGGATTTTTTTCACCTCCGACCTGCATTTTTCCCACAAAAACATCGCCAAATTCTGCCCGCAGTTCCGCCCGGTATCGGAT